>DMWH01000047.1 GCA_003483345.1 Clostridiales bacterium
CCTTGGCTACCGACTGTTCCTTGGCTACCTACTGTTCCTTGGCTACCGACTGTTCCTTGTAGTCCTTGATTACCGACTGTGCCTTGACTACCTACTGTTCCTTGACTGCCGACTGTTCCTTGATTACCGACCGTGCCTTGAATACCTTGTAATCCTTGGCTACCTTGTAAACCTTGTAAACCTTGTAAACCTAATTCATCAGTATCAATCCAAACTGTTACATTTTCATCTGTTGGTGCTTCTGGCCCTATATGTACTTGTTCATATAAGGAGCCTAAAAGATTCTTTGGTGTGATGTATTTTTCATTATCAGTAGCATCATTTATTTCTTGAACTGACGCTGATTGCAAAAAAGCAGTATTACCTGAGGCCCCTTGAATACCTAATAATCCTTGAATACCTTGTAATCCCTGTATTCCTTGACTACCGTATGTACCCTGACTACTATCTAAAACATATTGTATTTGACTTGCAATATTTAAGTTTCTTGCATCTATTTCTATTTTAAATCCTTTATTTGTACCAAATCCTATTGCTTGTTCAACCATTGTTTGTTCAAATGTAGGAACAATAGTAACTGCACCAGCAATATCAGCAGATAAATAATAATACATCCCAACCTCAACTTCAAATGGTAATATTTCAGGTGGTATGTATCCTTCACTCATATACTTAAATGTATAATCATCTATAATCTCTGTTACAATACCAATAGCTGTTGCATTTATTAATGAGTCTGCTTGTGCAAGATAATATTCAACATCTTCTGCACCTGAAGAAGCTGAAGAACTATATTCTGCACGAATAACATCACCTACTTGAAAACCGTGTGGTGTACCTGTATCTGCATTTTTTAATACATAACCTTCAGGGTCATCAAAAGTAGGAATATCACCACCAATAATATCAGGAAGTGTTACATCAGGGTCAGTTACTTCTTTTATAGGTTCAAAATTACTTGAATAACTACCTGTTACTAATTCTACTAATTCGACTTCTACCTGTCCAGTTCGTATATTTCTTTCATAACTTGAAATAGCATAATATTTTGATTGAATAATTAATGTATTCTGAAAATGTATAGTATAATTACGGTCAATAATGGTACATTTCAAAAAATTCTTATATACACTACGATTTACTAAAATCATTCTTGTACTAAGGTCAACTATTGGAAGTGCTTCTGTATTACCATTTGTATTCCATTGTTTTGTAGGCACAGGGTCTCCACCACCATCCAATGCAATCAAAGCAGCATCATCAGCGATTGACACAGCATCAAATAAACTTAAACTTCTTTCTAATTCTTCATATCCTTTAATTTCTGTTTGAACCTGATAATATGAAGTACCTATATTTATCTTTGTAGGGTCATAATCAACATTTGCAATAGGGTCAACAACAAGTATCTCAACATTTCGTATTTGAATAATTAATTCATCAAAATGATTTTTACCATCTAATGAATCTATCTTTATTTCAACATTATAATCAACTGTTCCAGCATTTTGTATAGCATAATAATCTCTTGTTTCAAGATTTAAATATGAATCATACCAACGCCAACATTCATTAGGTGGTGTAGTATAGACATAAGGACTACCAAGGTCAATATATTTTTGCCATATTCCATTTCTACTTATACGGACTTTTATACGAAGGTCACTTAATCTACCATCCCTAAAAAATCCTTCATGTTTTATCCATTCAGTTAAACGAAATCCAAATTTTATTCTTAAATACTCTTGATGATTAACAGTACTGTCTTTTACTATTGAAATTGGGTCATTTAATCTTATAAAAGGTTGATTTGTATTTTTTACAGTACCGGTCAAATATCCTTCACTTGATGTATAATGATAATACCAAGCTGTATGTTCAACAGCACTATCTCCTTCAACAGAAAAATACCACACATTGTCCCAATCTGTAAAATCAATTATTGAACTTGTTGCACCTTTGCTTTCAATAGATGTTAATAATGATTGTAAAGGATGAATTTTCTGTTGTTCAACATAAGGAGTAAATAAATAATCTGAAATATCTAAAGTTAAATCACAGGCACTTCTTGACCCTATGGAAGAACCATCAGAAATATCAAATAATAAATAATAACTTTGTAATTCTAAATGATTTATAATATAATAATAACCATTGGCTTGAAATAATTTACAATTAAATGATTTTAAAATCATTTCAAGGGCATCCCAAACTTTTAAAGGTTTTATTATTTTCTTTTCTTCTGATACATCAATAGAATAAAATCTTCTGGAATTACAGAAAATTCCATTATTTCCATAAAAAGGATGGTCTGTTGATAATTGATAATTTTTTTCATATATATTACATTGTACGAAAATATTAAGATTGATTCCTGTTTGTCGTAAAAAATTTGCAATAAATACTGATAAGAAATGACGACCAGTTTCAGGGTCAATGTATGGGATATTTACATCAATATCTTTTAATTCTGCTAAACCATCAGTTGCAGATAACTCTACTTCAATATAAGGTGGATTAATTTCAAATCTCTTATACATATTTTCTGGTTTCAAAAAACCATAAAATATTGTTGTAGTACCTTTTTTGAATCGAACATAATAATTCCTATATTGACTATTCATTAAATCGTCAATAATAGATACATCATCTCTATGAATATAAAATTTAAAAATTAATTCACTACCTTGAATATGTGTAAAATCCCAATCATTTTTAGCACCACCAAAATGACGAATCGAAACTGGTTCTGCATCAGCATAACCTATTTCATACCAAGAATAATAATTTTCAGTACGATATATTTCAATTAAATATTCTACTTCTTCTATATCAAAAAAGCGATATATTATTCTATCATACCCACCACCAGGAGAAGGTGGTAATTGCGTTATTGTTCTAATACAACCCATTAGAATGAATTTTTAAATCTTCGTTCAATTTCTCTATTAATATAATGAATATCTGTACCACGGACAACACCTTCAACTAAAACCTTTACTTCTAAAGGTTCACGTTCAAAGTTAGGAAGTCGTTTGGCAGGAATGACTGCTTCACCGGAAGTAAGCATAGCAGGGTAAGAATCATTTGGATAACCCGGAGGTACAATACCCCCTAATGCCATTCCAACTTTCTTTTTCTTCTTAAATAATAATGATAATATTGCAATAACCCCCATTACCCCACCAAGAATTGCAGAAAAATTACCTGCAATTTTAGCTACATTTCCTAAACCTGAAATTGCACTCATTCCAGTACCAATATTAGCAGCAGCATTACCAAATGTAGGAACACTAAATCCGTTACCCCCAAGCATCTGTTCTTGTGTAGGTGGACCCATAGTTCCACCACCTATTCCTCCACCACTTACGGCAGCGTTTGCTAACTTTGCTGCCGTATTTGCAATAATAGCAGCCGTATTAAAACCGACTGCTTTTGTATCATTTGCTAAGGCGATGGTTTCATTTACTAAAGCATCTTGCGTATTATTTATAGATTCAACTCTTGCTGCATTTATTGTTTGTTCAAGTGTAGTTGCCGCAGTAAGCGACATAATCATTTCAATAATTTTGGGTATATTATTAAGTATTGTTTCCACATAATTAACCCAACTTTCCTCACCTAAATCGAATATACTTACAAGTTCACCAAATGCAGAACCTAATTCCGTAAAAGTATCTTTTGTATTTGCTAAATTTCTTAATTCCATCATCCCGGAGATAACAGTATCAAAAAATGGACCTGACCGGATGCCTTCATCTAACAAGGCTTTATAGGCATTTTCAAGAAATCCTAACGTTTCTCCAAAAGTAGCAAACGATCCCCCGGCAATAGTAGCTTCTATCTCTAATAATTCTAACGACCTACGATATTCATCTAATAAAACAGCACCCTTAGCTTCTTTTAATTGTTGCTGAGTTTTTAATATTTCAACAAAAATATCTTGTTTATTACTACTTCCTTTTAATAATGACCTAAGATATTTTATATGGTCAGAGTATATTTCTACGGCTGCCTGTGCCATAGTAAATTCACCACCTGAATATTTTACATATTCAGCCATATCAGTCAGACTTTTTCCTAAATCTTTATTCGCTTTAGCAAGACGTTCTTCCGTAGAAATATAAGTAAGCCATGCTTGGTATTGTTCCATTTGCACTTTTAACCCATCTTCTAATGTTTTTGCTAATGCTTGTTCTTGTTCATCTAACTTAACAAGTGATTTATAAAGAGTTATAACCGTTTCTAATTTAGCTTTGTCAACGGGTAAACTATTTGCCATTGCTTGTGCTGCAAGGTTTATAACCGTTTCTAATACCTTTACTTTATCCGCAGCCACTCCGGTAGTTTTACCATATAATTCCGCTGCTTTATCAACTACACTAAGTTCAGTTTGGTAACTATCAAAAGCCTCGGTTAAATCTTTCTGTAATTTTTGTAAATCAGTAAGTTTTTCTCCTGTATCAGTTAAACCATCATTAACTTCATCTGTAATATCTTTAACTTTAGGAAGCCAATTATTTAATATTGCTTGTAACGCAGGAATACTTTGTTCAAGAGGTTTTAATAATTCAAATTTTTCAGTACCCCCCATAGAAAACATTGTGCGTAAAGAATTTAATCTTTGTAATTCATCTTCAGTTAATTTTTTTCCTTCCTGTATTTTTTGATTTAAACTATTATATGTGTTTTCTTGTTCTTTAATTGTTGTACTTTCTGATTTAGCCAATGAAAGAGTTCGTTCTATTAAACCTATTGTTTTTTGTAAATCTTCCTGATAATTTTTTTCCGCTAATCTTGCTTGCTCTTTGTTATCTTTAGTAACATTAGCAAACTTTTTATTCATTTCAGATTCTTTCTCACTAAGACGATTAATCTCACGTATTATAAAGTTATAATCAGATAGAACAGTTTTAGTTTTGCTTGAATTGACTGTTAAAAGCCCTTGTGTAACATCAATCTGTTCATTTACTTCTTGTAAAGCATCACTTAATTTAACTTTACCTATTTCTTCTAATGCGTTCTTATACTCTATTGAAAATTGAGATGATTCTTTAAATGCCTTACCAACATTAATAAGTGTAGCAACAGGACTTTCAATAATTTCGTAACCAAGTTTAAATGCACTTGTATTTAAAGTACGTAACACAGATTTGACACCTGCTTTAATTTTATCCCAAAAACCTACTTGACCTTCATATCCTTGCATTGTCATTTTTAGACGTTTGGCCATTAACTCTTGCAATTCACCTGTTGCTACTTCTAATTCTAATCTTTTATATAATGAATCTACATACGCATTTATAGCAGCCGTAGCTTTGCCTGTCCTTAATGCTTCTTCATCAATATTGCCTAAATATTCAGGAGAAATTTTATTAAGTTCTTTAATAGCCCTTAATCTTTCTTCTTTGGATACATTTTCATTTTTTGCTATTGATAAATATCCTTCAAGCATACCTTTTTCAGAAGAAATACTTTCAGTAACTTTATCAGATATATCCTTTAATGTTTTCTGTGCTCCTTTTAATTCATTTAATTTCTTAATAAAGTTTATTAAAATTGGAACACCTAAAAGCAAAACAAGTAGCCAGTTTTGCATCATAAATTTACCAACTGCTGAAATAGCTATACCCAACCCCTTAAATGCACCTGTAAGTAATTTTACTCCTTGTGATGCCTTTTTGACTGCTGGCCCTGATTGAGCCAGTATTAAATTTTGTCGTTTTTGTGCTTCCTCTGCTGCATTAGCAGCCGCTATTTGCTCTTTCATAGCTTTTGTCTGAACATATTCAGCACCTTGTCCTGCTCTTCTTTGTAACAATATTTTCTTTTTATTCAGTCCTGAAGCTGCATTAGCAATTACCGCTTTTTCATATGCCATTGCTCTTGCAGCGATAGCAACAGCCAATTCTTGTTCTGCCTTTATTTGTGCTTGTTTTTGAACTAATAACCTACGTTCTGCTTCTTGTTCTAAAATCGTTTGTTTTAATGTAGTTCTTTTTACTTGTAATATCGCTCTTTTTACAGTTATTGCATCAGTTTCAGCCACCTTTGTAGTAGCCATAAGTTTTAATTCATCAACTCTTTGTTTTTGTTTTAAAGCAAGAACTTTTATATATGCAGCATCAACTTTTTTAGCAGCTTCTACGGCAGGAATTTTATTTAAATTCGCTTTGGTTACTAAATTCGTTACGATTGCTTCTTGTTTAAGAAGAGCAGCATTGGCTCTTCGTGCAGCTAAAGACGCACCACGTACTTCACCACGAAGAACATTCTTACCAACTAAACTTGCGGTACTACGCAATCCTAAAGCATCAGCAAGATACATTTTACTTGTTGCGGCTGCAGCAGCCAATCGTACTTGTGCTAATTTTTCCGTAGCTTTAATAGAAACTAAAGATTTTTTTGCATATAAGGCTTCATTCTTTTGTAACAAAATTGATGCAGCCGTATAGGGCTTGGTTGCATTTATTAATCTTGTTTTTGAAGCAACTAATTGCCCTTCAGCCATTTTAACTGAAAATGCACTTTTTGCTACTTTTTCCTGAGCATTATAAAGTTTACCTTGTGTTTTTAATAAAGAATCTTTTGATGCATTTTCTTTTGTCTGTGCTATTAAAACACGTCTACTTGCTTCTTCTAAATTCTTATTTGCTAATTTTAAATTTTTATTAGCAGTTACTAATTTATTTGTTGATGTAATAGCTACATTATTGGTTTTAACAATAGGATTATTGATATTACTTCCTGTTGCAGTAAACCCCATCGCACTATTTTTTACGGCTGCATTTCTTTGTTTTGCTGCCGTATTTTTATTTATTGCAGCCGTTTGTGCATTAATGGCACTAATTTGTTGTTTCAACGCTACAATTTGAGCATTAAGATTTTTAATCTGTTTCTTTAACGCTACAATTTGAGCATTAGTCGTACTTATTTGTTGTTTTAACGCTGTATTTTGCTGATTTAAAGCTGATGTTTGTGCATTAGCACTTTTAACCTGAAAACCAAATAGTGCTTTTGCTACTGAAGTAAGTTCTTTTTGTGCAGTTTTAATAAATTGTAAAATGAGTAATGCAGGTCCCGCTACCGAAACAAACAATATAAAACCGGCAATAGCATTTTTCATTCCTTTAGAAAGACCATCAAACCAATCACCAGTTCGTTTAAAGAAATTTCCTAAATTTTCTACAATGGGAAGTAATACCTCTGAAATAGATTCACCAAATTTAATAAGCATTGACTGACCTTCAGCCATTGTTCTATTCCAAGTAAATTTTAAAGTATCAGAAGCGGCAGCAAAAGCGTCAGATAGAGCTTTACTTGAATTTTTAGTACTTTCAAATACTTCATTTACTTCATCAACATCCATTTGTAGCAAAGAAATAATACCCATAAAAGCACGAATATTCGGGAATACCCGTGCCATAGCTTCTTCACCCCACTTTTCAGTTAATTCACCTAATCGTCTTAAAGTTATTAATAAACCATCATTTTCCAACGAATCCCGCATTTCTTGGGCAGATGTACCCATTGCTTTTAAGGCATCCCTTGTTTGTTTAGATGGTTTCGTTAGCGTGAAAAGCGTTTGACGCAAATAAGTTGCTGCGGTGGCTGCTGGCATACCTAATCGGGTTAAAGCCGCTAATGCACCTCCTAACTCGTGAAATTCAACCCCTAATTTAGCACCGATTGGAATAACAGTTGCAAACGCACGGGTTAAATCTTCAGGTTCTCCTTTACCTTCCCGTACAGCCATCACAAGTACATTAGTTGCCTCGGCTGCACTTAAAGCTGAAGCCCCATAAGCGTTCATAGCCGAGGTTACAATATCGGCTACATTTTTTGTTTCACCTAACCCAGAAGCAGCCGCTTTAGCGGATACTTCAAGAATTTTCAATGATTCTGCTCCTTTAAAACCGGATGAGGTAATATAGTAAAGTGCATCGGCAAGTTCATTGGCTCCTTTACCTACATTACCTGCCATATTCAATACATCTTTACCCCACGCTTTTGCTTGGTCACTTGCAATGCCAACCAAACCGGTTATTTTGGCAATACTAAATTCAAATTTTGCAAACTGAGCAACGGCAGCACCCGAAATTAATGCAGCAGGTAAAGATGCGAATTGAGTCATTGACCTACCTAAAGACATCATAGAAACCTGAGCTTTTCTAACGGTAGCCTCCATCAACTGTATCTCACGAACAGCCCTTTGTGTTCCAACGGTTGTTACACCGATAACAACCGACATTTGACCTAACAGACTCATAACTTATTCTTTTTTAGGTGGTATTGTTCTAACTCTCCTCGCATCTTTCTTATCAGCCTTTTCCTGTGATCTTACAAGAGCCATCATAGCACTCTTCATTTCTTCAACACTTTGTACCTTTTGTTCTTCAGGTTGGCTATCCCATTTCAAAATGAAATCTTCAAACTTTGCCATTTCAGTACCCTTTTTACCATACGCCTGTATAAACAGGTTGGTAATTGTCCAAGCAATAAAAGAACTACGATAATCTGCCCTTGCTTCCCCTATCGGGTCTATTACATTATAAGCCTCCCATTCCGCAAGTTGA
>DMWH01000288.1 GCA_003483345.1 Clostridiales bacterium
TATGGAGAAGAAGTTGCTGAAGAGCTTTTAAAATCAGTTGGTTTTGTAAAAGGAGAAAACTATATTGTAAATACAGCTCAGGATACCAATTCTAATCGTCCTGATTTTACAATATTTCTACCNNGCAAAAGATAAGCAAGAAAAAGACAGGTATTTGAATGAATTTAAAAAAGATGTAAAAGAGAAGATTAAACAAGCTTCTTCAAGAGACTACATTAACCCAGAAGAAAAAACAGTTGATTTTGTAATTTTATTTATCCCAAATGAAATGATTTTTAGTTTTATATACGACAAACTTCACGACACTTGGCAAGAAGCAATGGCAAAGAAAGTAATACTTGCTGGACCTTTTAGTTTTACTGCGATATTAAGAATGATATTCCAATCTTACAAAAATTTTATCATACAAGAAAATCTATATAATATTATTAAGCTAATTAAAGTGTTTGAAGGAGAGTATGAGAAATATAATAAAGAGCTTAATGTCTTAGGGGACAGAATCGCAGGTGTCTCAAAAAAATATGATGAGGTCTCGACTACGAGAACAAAAAAACTAACTCAAGTTATTGAAAAAATAAAGGGAGAAAACCTTCTAGAAAATAATGATTCGAATAAATTAAATTAGTATTGCAAAAATACGAAAATGTGTTAATATGGTATAGAGCCAAAATTAATCTAAACCATATTAAAGAATTATGGACTATTTAAATTCTGAAATAAAAAATAGGATAGATGAAAAATTAAAGTTACTCAATTCATATAGACCCTTGAGAGAATCAATTGTTAAAAAAGTAAAGGAACAATTTGAACTTGAAATGACATATAATTCAAATGCTATTGAGGGAAATAGTTTAACTTTAAAAGAAACATTCCTTGTTATAAATGAGGGCATTACCATTAAAGGAAAACCCTTAAAAGATCACTTAGAAATTAAAAATCATAAGGAAGCTTTAGACTATTTATATGAATTAATTTCTAGAAAAAATAATATAATTATTACAGAGGCATTGATAAGATCTTTAAATTATATAGTTATGCAGAATACTGACAAAAATTTTGCAGGAAAGTATAGGGATGGAAATGTTATAATCGCAGGAGCAGATCACAAACCTCCTGAGGCAATAGATATTCCGAAATTTATGCAAGAACTCACTTCTTTCATTAAAGCAAATAAAATAAAAATGCATCCTGTTGAGCTTGCAGCTGTAATACATCATAAATTAGTTTTTATTCACCCTTTTTTTGACGGAAATGGAAGGACTGCAAGACTTATTCAAAATATAATCACAATGCAAAAAGGATATCCTCTTACAATAATTTTAAAAAATGACAGAAAAAAATATTATAAAACTTTATCTCAAGCGGATAAAGGAGAATTAACCCCTTTTGTAAATTTTGTAGGCAAAGCGGTTGAAAGATCTTTAGATATTTATCTTAATGCTTTAATTCCTTCAAAATTAAAAAAAGAGAAATTTATCTTACTTAGAGAATTAAGCAAAGTAAGTACTTTTTCTCCAAAATATCTTAACTTACTTGTAAGAACAGGAAAATTAGAGGCGCATAAAGAAGGGAGAAATTGGCTTTCTTCAAAAGAGGCTCTTGAAAGATATTTAAAAAATAGACAAAGAAAACATGAACCCAAAAATAATTAAAAAAGATGTTACCCACCTTTCATTTTCAAATGAATTATGAAAAATAAATCCTTCACTTTAATAGAACTACTAGTANNCTCTACTTCTTCTTCGATTGATAAGGCTAATATGGCTAAAGTAAAAGTATTTGAAGATAGCTTAAAAAATGATTTAATGATAAATCTACGATCAGAATGGAAATTAGATGGTAATGCAAACGATTCATGGGGCTCTAGCAATGGAACCTTAAAAGAAATTAGTTATGCATCAGCCTGTGATAGTAATCACTGTCCGCAGTTAAGAAGTGACTGTGTAAGTGAAAATTGTTATTATTTTGAATCAAATGATTATATAGAAATAGTTGATAATCCAGGGCTAAAAATAGGAACAGATGATTTTACTATCGCAGCATGGATAAAAACTAATGCGCCGAAAGAACATGGAAGAAATATCGTTAGTAGATATCATCCTGGCTTTCTATTAAGAAATCAATATGGCGGTATAGAATTTGGAGTCAATAATGGACTGTGGCAATGCACTCAATGGGGTGTCGGAAGTACTAATTTGGATGATAATAAGTGGCATTATATAGTTGGAATGAGGGACGTGAAAAACAATACTTTAAAAATGTTTTTTGATGGCTTAGAAAAATTTAACACAGGAGGATGTTCGATTACTGACATATCGGGCGACATAACTCCCGATACAAGAAATTGGCAAATAGGAAGTTTTTCAGCGGATTGGGATTATATTGGATATATTGACGAAGTTAAGCTATATAATGCAACCCTGTCTTCCTTAGAGATCAAACAAAACTACATCGCAGGACTAGATTCTTTACTAGGCAAAACCTTAATTTCAAAGGAAGAATATAATGAAAGAATA
>DMWH01000110.1 GCA_003483345.1 Clostridiales bacterium
GATACTCATCTAGAGGCTCGTATTTTGGAATGCAGTTTAATAAAAGAATTAAAACCTATTTTTAATTCACAAATGAAGCACGACAGAGGTTATGTTTATTTAAAGATTGAGAATTATAATAAAAACAGAGCCTTATCAGTTGTTGAATCCAGAGAAGAAAGTTGTTTTGGACCTTTTAGAAAAAAATTTCATTTAAATGAGACTATCAACAGTTTAAAAAATATATACCCCATAATTAAAAAGGGTGAATCATATTCCTTTGATTTTCACCTGTTTCCTCTAACACTAAATGAGATTGAATTTAACAAAAACAGATATTCTTTATATGAAATATTAACTGATAATTCAAAGGCAGGTATATTTGTTAAAGAATTAGAAAATAAAATGAAAAGAGAAGCTTTATTATGTGATTTTGAAAAGGCTTCTTTCTACAAAGGCATCTTAATTAATGTAAGATATCTTATTAATTCAATCAATAAATACAATGAACTTCTTAAAAGCAACGTAATTTTATCAATTCCGGTTGATGAAGGCTACAAGTTGTTTTATATTTCAAAGGGAATAATACTTAAAAAAGAAGTTTTTAAAGCTCCTAATAAAAAGGATATTGAAATATTTTCTAAAGATGCCTTAACTTCTCCGGATGACAGTTTTATCAATATGGATGAGAAGACCCTTATGGATTACAAGGATATTATTTGCTCAGAAATAATTTCTTTGTCCGATACTGTGGTAAAATATATGGATATCTAGGCCATTGATTTATTGTTTATACTTTTTTTCATTAAAGAGCGGAACAATGAAAAATTGCCCGTCGCAGTTGATACCTGCATAAAAAATATCTTTTATATTTTTATATCCCAGTCTTTTTGCTTCGCTATATACCCAGTCAATATCAAGATTAAATTCTGTCATAACACTTTCGATAATTTTACCGTTATTAATTATTTGCACAGGCAAGTTTCTATTTTGCTTAACCGGTATGGGCATATCTTTTTTCGTTATAGGGTCGAATTTTTGCTTTTTTAATACNNGTTAATTTGCCGCTTGTCTCAAGAATAGCATAATCAACTTCGGTAATATCAAAAATATCCTTATTCCGTAGCATCATATTTAATTCATCTGCGTTGAATCTGCATTTGGCCAATGCTTTTTTGTCAATTTCTCCTCGTTTAATTAAGATTGAAGGCTTACCTGTTATTAACAATCTGGACTTATCAAATTTTAATATAACAAATTCAATTATTATGTTTAGTATTGACCATAATATTAATGCATAAATCCCCTTAATCATTTCAAGACTTGTATCTGTTACTACTGCGGCAGCTAATGAACCTACGGTAATTCCCGTTACATAATCAAAAAAGGTAAGTTGGGTCATATGCTCTTTACCCATAAGTCTCGCCATTATTAATAAAACTATAAAAGAAAAAATCACTCTATAAGTAATTTCAGTCCAAGACATTTTACTCTCCAACCATAATATTATTGATAGTCTTTCAATATAATAGTTTATTATTCAATGATTCAATAAGCCCCCTTAATGTTACATGAATGAAAATTACCCTAACAGCAAAAACATTGGATTATGAAAAATAGATTGCATTTACTGTAGGCTTGTTGTATAATCCCATCTTTGACAGTTGTAAGATGCAAAAAGCCTGATAACCATTGGAAATAATGGGCTTCAGGCTTAAATATTATTCAAAAATTGTGCACAATGTTATGGCTTTTTTGTTGCTTTATAAATTTTTTTCATTTCTTTTAATGTTACGATTTCGTAGTCAGTGCGAAATCCAAATGCATCATGTAAATCATCAGTAAAATCAGTGCGGGTATATGAAGGCACATATCCTTCTGATTTAATTTTATTAAAGTTCATATCTCTCAAGGTATCAATAATTTCAATACATGTGTACTTTTCATCAAGTTTCTTTTCAAGTAAGCGATAGATAATAAGTGACAAAAAACAGGTAGTAAAATGAGCTTCAATCCTGTCATCACGGCTTAAAAATACAGGTCTTGCTTTGAATTCACTTTTCATAATTCTGAAGGATTCTTCGATTTCCCAACGTCTTCTATTAACTTTGACAATATCTTCTGCATCATCATCAAGATTTGTACATACAGCATAAAATCCATCAAAGGCTTCTTCTTTTAAGATTAGGTTAGTATCAATATTGTAGCTCTCCTTTTTAGCTATTTCACCGTCAGGAGTGTAACTTGTCTTCTTAATTAATCTCTTGTAGTCATTTTGATTTGTTTTAGTTAATTTCGATGGATTTTTTATCGCTTTTAAAGCACGTTCAACTTGAGAGTTACGTATCTTTCTATGATAATTTTTGTATTTAATGGAGTAAGTAACAAGTAATTTTTGTTCTAATCCATTTTCTTTTATCCAACGTTCCTTGTAAAATATTTTATTAAAATCTTCAATTTCATCAAGTTCATTGAGATTGTAATCTTTGTTATCTTCGGAAAGACGCCAACCTTCCGGGTTAAGAGCCCAGTCTTTAAGATGTTTTTTTAATTTTTTGATTGATTGTGTTGCAATAAATGCACGGTCATCTTTATCGTTGAATTTTCTGTTGTCATTTGATGCAAGTCCGGCGTCAGTACATACCACAAATTTGGAAAGCTTAAAATCTTCTAAAATTTTTTCTTCTAAAGGTTTTAAGGTCTGCTGTTCATTAGTATTTCCTTTGCTAATTGAAAAAGCAAGAGGAATGCCGTTGCCATCCATAAATAGTCCCATTTGTACAATGGGATTTGGTTTGTGTTCTTTCGAAGGCCCGTATTGCTTAAGTCCTTCTGCCTCTTCGATTTCAAAGAAATAATTTGTGCAATCATAAAAAAGTATATTTGAATTTCTTTTAACTACTTTCAAACTGTTAGCGTATAGCTCTGATTGTATGTAATCTGACTCTTTTGCAATATACTCAAGAGCTCTGTATATGTGTTGAAGTTTAAAATTAGGAGGCTCAATAAACTTTAAAGAAAGTTTATTAGTTGCAAGTTTTGAGGATGGGAATAAAATTCTTCCATAAACTAATCTGGATAGTATGGAATTAAGGTCAAAGGTAAATCTATATTTATCTTTAATATTCTTACAGATTTTATCAATACCAAGTTCATGGTATATTTGCTGCAAGAAAAGATAACCGCCATTAAAGCAGCGCTGAGTATCTTTTTCGATTATTTTATTAGGTGAATATTTTGCGATTACATCAGGCTCCTTACCTTCCTTTTCAAGGCGCGTTAATTCTGCGACATAATCTTTAGCCCATTCGTATGGATCCTTATCACCAAGTTTACTTTTCAATTCATCATATGTTCCTAATTTCTCAACGACTTTAGAAGTTCTCTTTCCTTTATCATAAACAGATTTAATTACGTAAAACGACGCCGCATTCTTTGATTTAGTAACTTGGAGTCTCATGTTATTCAACACCATCCTTTCGCTATATTATAACACATTACTACACATTACGCAATATATATTTATAAAATTTGACAAAAAAATAAAGCCTTTTCAATAGCTTTTGCAATTTTCATATTATGTAAGTGTCAAAGAACCGTATAAAAGAAAAAATCACTCTATAAGTAATTTCAGTCCAAGACATTTTACTCTCCAACCATAATATTATTGATAGTCTTTCAATATAATAGTTTATTATTCAATGATTCAATAAGCCCCCTTAATGTTACATGAATGAAAATTACCCTAACAGCAAAAACATTGGATTATGAAAAATAGATTGCATTTACTGTAGGCTTGTTGTATAATCAAATTAATTAAATTAATAGTATCGGGAGCATAATAGGCTGAGAGGAAACTTAAAGTTTCGACCGTACCTGATTTGGATAATGCCAACGTAGGGAACTGTTTATGAGAGTGAATGGGATACACCGTGTTGGTATATCCCATTTTTAATAGGAAGGAAATAAGTTATGGGTAGTTACAAAACATCAACGTTAAGCAACGGGTTACTCTGGTTTGGAGCAGCCGTATCTATCGCGGAAATATTTACGGGAACATTATTTGTACCGCTTGGTTTTTCAAAAGGATTTATTGCTATTGTGATTGGACACATAATAGGCTGCATACTTTTATATTATGCCGGAATCATAGGTGCTAAAAGCGGTAAATCAGCTATGGAATCTGTAGGATTATCATTTGGAAACAAAGGAAGAAATTTTTTTGCCGTGATGAATGTATTACAGCTTGTCGGATGGACTGCCGTAATGATAATTCAAGGCGCAAGAGCAATGGGGGTCATGTTAAATACAAATCTCGGAATGCAATCTGATTTGTTGTGGGGCATTATTATAGGGGCTGCAATATTAGTATGGGTTGTTATTGGACCTAAAAACTTGGAGAAGGTAAATATTTTTGCAGTGGGAAGCTTGTTTATTCTGACAATTTTTCTAGGAGCTACTGTTTTTAACGGGGGCTCTAATGCAAACATTTCCGGTGAAATGGGTTTTGGAGCAGCGATAGAACTGTCTGCAGCTATGCCTATTTCGTGGCTTCCGCTTATTTCTGATTACACAAAGGATGCAAAGCATCCAATAACTGCAACACGGGTAAGTGTGATTACATACTTTGCAGGCAGTGTTTTCATGTATACAATTGGTTTGGGATCTGCTATCTTTACCGGCGAAAGTGATATAGCGGTTATAATGTATAAGGCAGGATTTGGCATTTTAGGCGTATTAATAATATTGTTTTCAACGGTAACAACGACGTATTTGGATGTTTATTCGGCAGGAGTAAGCTTGAAAACAATTCATGCCGGATTGCCTGAAAAAACCATGGCTATTGCAGTAGGTTTAATTGGCACTGCCATTGCAATTTTTACACCTGTCGAGCAATATCAGAATTTTTTATATTTGATAGGCTCAGTGTTTGCTCCAATGATTTCGATTCTCATAGCAGATTATTTTATACTTAAAAAAGATAATATAAAAAAATCTGTGGATGTGACAAATTTCATTATTTGGCTGATAGGATTTACGATTTACAGACTGCTTTTAAACATGAATTTGGCTATTGGAAGCACAATACCCGTAATGATTATAACCGTAATCATATGTGTAATAGCAGATAAAATAAGAAAGCTTAAAGTATAATTTAATAATAACAATAATATTATTGACAGAATGTTGAAAGCATAAAAAGGGGTGCACCACCGCGGGTACAATCTTCTTTTTATGCTTTTTTAATAATTAATTAAAACAAA
>DMWH01000109.1 GCA_003483345.1 Clostridiales bacterium
CTTTATCTTTTTCATGTAACATTTAAAAAAAATATGTTTCAGTTTGAAAATTGCAATAAATAATTTAACACTAATTGTGACAAAACAACTCTAAAAACCCCCATCAAAAGAACCTTTCGCTAAAACGTGGCAGCAATCGCTAAAACGTGCGATCTTTCGCTAAAATGTGGAGGCTTTCGCTAAAAAGTGCAAATTCAAAACACATCAACTTCATATTTTTATTCGATTTAATACTCTCACTAGAGACAAAAAGCCTAAAAAAGAGTTGTTTTTTGATATTTTGGCATAAAAAAAGGCCTGATACACTGTATCAAACCTATGCTTACAATATGGCAAAGATGAACCATTTTAATACAATGCACACCTTTTGCACACCCTTGCACACCCTGATTCGTATAAGCCACTTATCTATAATTAATATTAATTTGAATTTTTTCTTCTTAGTGGAGCAGATAAATCATATTCTATTGTTTTTCTTCTCATGTATGCAAAATCGACTAACTCTTGAAGCAAAAAAGGATTATTTGAAATTGTATTCCAATTGACAAAAGTAATATCAGAATGCTTTGTAACTAATGAAGCAATTAGTCTTGAAGGTAAATCTGGATATGCAGACTCGTACTCACTTCTTTTAGTAAACGTGGTCCATTTTGTGTTTGGAGCTACTATTTCTTTTTCTCTATCCTCAACAGCTCTAATATTATTTCTACAAGAAGGCAAATTAACCACTAAAATTCCCATCTTAGGATTCTTTTCAGTATCATACATTGCAGCATGTAGTTCCCAATCAATATATTTTCTATATTTAGTATTGCTGCCACAAAGCAATACTAAAACTGTAGCATCCTTAATGTATTCATCTCTGATTTTTACACGGATTGCTTCATCCGTTAAATATGTATCATCAATATCTCCATCATTTACAGAATAATCATCAAATAAATTATAAATCTCATTCCATTTTGCTATTTCATTTTTGTAAAACTGGTCATCAGCGTGATAATAACTTATAAAAACTTTATGTCTATTTATCATGTTTTTTTACTTCCTTTACTTGTTTTTTCTTAGTATCAGAAAATGCAATCTCGCGCAATTTATCACTATATTTTATTACTTTTTCATTAATTGATAATAAATCGTTCGATAACTCTTCATAATAAGGATAACTCTTTTGAATATCTACTGGATTATTACCTTTCAATTTATCGTTTTCTGTTATATTATCGTACCATTTACTATAACGAACACCCCATTTTGTTAAATATGGTCTCATTACTTCATTTAAAAACCTTACAATCAAGTCTACTAATTCACCATCGCTATTTAATTTATTAACAGGTATTTCTTTCAACAATTCACGAGTGTCTGTAAAACACTTATAATATGAATCATTTATAACACGTATATTATCAACATCTAAATTAATTTTAGTTGCAAGAACTCGAGTATTAATATCAACCCATATTCTAAAAGCAATTTGTTGATGAATCTTATTACATTTTAAACGAATAGTCCCACCTGTTAATCCAAGTTCGCATTCATCAATATCAAAATTCAACTTTTTTAATCTTTTTTTGCTGCAAAAATATACAATTATAGCAATAATACTAAGTATCGCAATTATTAGCGTACCAATATCCAAAGTTATAGAAAAATCATAATAGCACATACACTAACTCCTATTATATTTCATTTGTTGTCTTGAATTATCTGCTTTATTTTTAATAGAATTCTTTTCATTAAAAGCATCATTAATAATTTGAGAAAAATTTTGTATAGCATAACTCCAAGAATATATTTTACTGTAACCGGACTTAACATTGTCTGCTAATCTAGCTGGTATATCTTCATATCTAAATTTATTCCCTGCATCAAGTCGATATTCTGGTAACACTATTCCCAAAAGCGCAGATCTTCCATTAATGCTTTCTCTTAAACCAGCATATATCTCCCAATCGACATGCTTTCTTTTGTACGTATTAGGTCCAATTAAAACAACAATTATAGATGAGTCTGTTATCTTATCTTCCCTAATAAGCCTTTTAACATATTCATCAGAATCATCAGGATCATATTCTCCATTTTCAACTGATTTATTTATGAATAAATACGAAAACCTATCCACAAGATATCTTTTGTATCTGTCATCATCTTTGTGGTAAAAACTAATAAATATTTTATGTTTTTCCATTGTGTTGTCCTCCTTATTACTTCCAACTGCAATTAATTGATATGATAGTAGTTGGCATTCCAATAATTTGAATATCAAATTTTAAACTTGTTTCAACTAGTGTTGAAGCGTTATGGATTCTAAAACTAAATTGCCAGCCATTATCCATATATAACTCAACAGTATTCTTACTATTTGGTTTGAATCCTAAACTAACAATTCTTGTGGGTAAATTAGTAATAGGTATCTCAATAGCAGGTTTAGTACTCTTTGATGACTGATTTAGTGTCCCATGAAGATTGAATGCTTGAATTTGTGTTGTTCTTCTGGCATCCATACTTATAACTTTATAAAAATCAAATTCACCCAGTAGATACTCAACCATCTTCTTTGGTGTTGTTGAATCCAATTTATTTTGTCTGTTTATTTCATCCATAAATGCTTTTAATAAAGGAACATATACATCGTCTTCCTTTGCTGGTAACTCTTTCCACTCTTTGTTTTGTATCTTCATAGTTTCAAGATAATCAAAAATAGAAGAAACTATATTCCAATAATCACTTGTGCATTTTCTACCAAACCATTTTTGACTAAAATCTAATGTTTTAGCTAATCTACTATGCTTAACTGCAAAATGGTTGTGTTTAATACTTAGTCCAATTTCCCAGTTGATTCCACTTCTTAGAATAATAATATCCCTTGCATCCCCTTCTTCACCTTTAGAATCAGGTTGTAAATATAAATTTAGAGTATCTTCAGAATCTTCTACAATTAATGGCTCTAGGTCAAAAAGTGTGTCAACAACAGATACGGCACTAAGTGCTAAATTTCCTTGCAACATTTCATCAATATTATTCCAGGCATTTTTGGCAGCGATAAAACTGCTATTTTGTTCAATTACACATTTTCTATGTCTTTTAATTTCATTATATAAAACAGTTAAGCAAATATACTCATATGCTCTTCCATGATCATTACTTTGATTGCTCATTTTTCCAACTCCTTTTTGATAGCACACGCAATTTCAAATGCTAAATTAACAGGTACTGCATTTCCAATCATTTTATATCCATTATCGACATTTTCATAAATGAACTTAAAACTATCAGGGAACCCTTGTATTCTGGCTGCTTCTCTAACAGTCAATCGTCTATACAAATCTTTTTTTTCTTTAACAAACTCACATTTGTCCTTACCAACCTTTACCATCTTAGGTGCTGATGGATGAAGTTGAGTTTGTCTTCCAGATGCTTGAATTGTAAATGCCTGTTCATTCCAATCTTTTACTCTATTTCTACTCATAAATATTGGAGAATATTCGCCAACAAAATACTCGTTGTTATTAATTGATTCTGGATTATGATAATTTCTCTTTAAAGCTGGTATTGCAGTATCTTTTAAATCCCAAATCACATCTCTTAACGTTAATTTGCTTTCATCATCTTCAGTAGAGCCTTTTGGAAAATGGAATTTAATATTAAGATCTTTCCTAAAGCCAATATAAAAAACTCTTTTTCTTTCTTGAGCTACGCCATAATTTTTTGCATTAACAAGTGTTAAAGACACATCATATCCTGCTTCGTCAAACAAAGAGATGATATTCTTAACTGCCTCAGAATGCCTATTAGCTAGCATCCCACTAACATTTTCGGCTAAAAAGAATTTTGGCTTAAACTCTTTTAAAATTCTAATATAATCAAAGAAAAGTTGTCCTCTAGCATCCTCGATTCCTCTAAGCGCTCCTGCTTCTGACCACGATTGACAAGGTGGACCGCCTATAATTCCATCAACATTGCCATCACCAAGATATTTTTCTATATCTTTTTTTGTGATTTGTCTAACATCACCTTCAATAAGTTTTGTAGAAGGATGATTGATTTTAAATGTTTCATATATTGTTTTATCGAACTCGTTCGCTACAGGTATTTCAAAACCGGCTTTTTCAAACCCTAAATCAAGTCCACCGCAGCCACTAAAAAGACTAATTATTCTCATTTGTTGATACCTCACATAGTTCTATATTATTTTGATTTAACAATTCTTCTAATTTAACTTTTGCTATTATTGTAGGTTCATAATGACCATTTTCCCATCTATTAACAGATGGATATGAAACAACAAGCATATCAGCTAGTTCTTGTTGTGAAATATTAAGTTTTGCTCTCAATTTTCTTATTGCACTAGGGTAATCTTTTCTATTCATTTCTTACCTCCATCATATGTATCATATTATATCACTTTATTAAACGAAAATCTATTATTTGGAATTATATTTCTCTTTTTTTATTAAACTACATTTCATTAAAAAATCGGAGATATCCCCGACTTCATATAATTGCATCAATTTATAAAATGATATTATACTTATTTCTCTTTCACCATCTTCATAACATCTAAGTGTTCTTGGATTAATTTCTGCAAATCTTGCAGCTTCATTTCTACATAATCCACATTCTTGCCTTTTAGTCTTTAATGCTATACCAAGTTGTTTAATATCAACTTCAAATAGTTTATGCTTTTTTGAATCAATTACTATTATCTTCCAGTTTTCTAATATTTCGGGATGTAAAAGATGTTCTCGGTTATTAAAATATCCTTTTCTTACTGATTCTTCTAAATATGCTTTATCATTATCATTTAATGAGCAGATAAATGTTTTATACTCAGCTACTATTTCTTCCGCTTCTTTAAATTTGTCGTATTCATCCCTCTTCCTTTCTTCAGAATAATAATACTTATAAACTCTTATTAATTCCTTTGAAGAGAGATATGCCCTATACCATTTAAAGAAGTCACTTTCGTCGTGGAAGAAATAATGTCTACGCATCGTGGTAGTACTTCTTCGCTATCTCTAGTGCCATATTTGGCACATGTAGTTTTGATAATAATTCATCTAGTGTTGCGATTGTTGAAAGTGAGTATCTTATATTTTTAACTATTGTTCTAAAACTAAAATCATCATAATATTGAAGATAATCTTGCAGAACTTCATAAATTCTTTTTAAGTCATAATCTATGATGTTCCTACCATTTTGAATTAATTCTAAACAAATTATTAATTTCTTTATATGGTCATCAAACATTTCATCAAAAAGAATTAATTTATAATCATCTCCAATATTTTTAGTTGTTGTCTCCATTGCATTTGTATAAATGACAATTGGTTTTTCAGTATGTTCTGTAATCCCAAATTCATTATACATTTTATATCCAACTACTAGTCCTGTGTTTTCATTAGCATAAAAAGCAATAACAGGATCTTCCTTTATATTATCTGAACTAATTATGTATAAACCTTTTGAATATGGTTTAAGTATTCCTTCATCTTCAAGTCTAGATAAGATTTTACAGAAAGTCCTATATGGCACCATTTCAAAATGTTTTTTATGCTCATATGACATATCAAACATCATTCCAGGATTTTGTAAACAATATTCTCTAATTGTTCTTGAATAGTTCATAAAGCACCTCCTATGCATTCATTATACCATAAAATACATAAAAATGCGACAAATAGATAAAAAATATAGACAAGGTCTACTTATATATACAATTTATCCAAGGTGCTAAAAGTGCAAAAAAGTAAGGTAAATAGCCACTTTTCAGCTTTTACAAAATAAAAAACATACTGCAGAGTGACGCAGTATGTCTACTTTTTTAACATGGCTTTATCGTTCAATATTAATACAAATCCAACACTTGGATATTTGACCCGACAGTAGTTTGCTATTTCCCCGACAGCACATAAGTCTCTACCCGACATAAGGTTTTTACCATAAATTTCCACGCGTAAAGCGGCTAAAAAACCTTTATTTATAAATGACTTTTATTAATTTTGCGCCTGATTTGATGCTTGATGCATCAATGTCTCTACCTACATATATGTCAAAATGGTGTTTACACTTGAGGCACTCAACTTCAAAACTACCATAGTCGTTTGCTCCTCCTGGATACCACACTTGATCAATAAGAATATCATTCCCACACTCAGGACATTTAGCTAAAACAGAAGCTCTTTCAGTGAACATTATTTATCTCCTTTATATTTAAATATACTTTACCATATTACCGTTAAAATCATAAATCGGGTTGGGCTTGTGAACCAATTTTGATACAAAAACTCAAATTCACTCAATTCACGCAACTAGATTTTAGCACATTATTCACCTTAATCTATAGCGATTTCATTGCCATCATAAAACTTAAATGTTATGGAACCATTAACGTTAACTACAGCTGACTCCACAAGAACCATCCAAGTTTGTTTGCTCCAAACATCGATTTTCTTAGGTTCATTTTCTAAAAATAAATAAAGACATTAGTTTGTTGCGTTTCAAAGTCATTTTTTCTTTTTCTTTTAATAAGGTTTTAATGTCAGATGATGTTGCTGTATAGCGTTTATTGATTTTGTTATATTTTTCTTCAAAATCATTTGAACTTAAATTGCTTTTTTCTGCAACAATGCTTTTAACTTTTTCTTCAAGAATGTCTAGATCAAATTTAAGTCCGCTTATCTTTTCATCGTATTTTTCAGTCGCAAATGAAATAGTTATAACGTCCTTTAAAGCACCATCAACAGCGCTAAATGCTTCTTTTAGTTTTCCCACCAATCCGATAACTTTTACAACAATTGTAATAATAGAACCTATGGCAACAAGTACACTTGAGCTTAATATTTAGACCTTTAATTGCATCCGCCATTTCTCTCACCTCCTAATGACTAAAAAAGCCGACTGGTTAGGTCGACTTTATTGGAATAATTATTTATGTGTCTTTAACACCAATGAGTTATCTTGCCGATGTTGATGTCGGTATAATTCATAGAAATATTTAATCCGACTCCTCTTATTTGAAAACCAAATACTTGAATAGCATAATCGTAGTAGCCGCTATTCTTGTTATGAACGCTTGGTTCTATCCATACGGGTTCACTGCCATCTTCAGGGACAGTATAAACAAATGCTGATTTTACCCTTAAACCAAACTGAATATCGTTATTAGCGATGTAACTATCATTATTAGCCATGACAAAGTTACCATTACCATCGTTATAAACGTTGTAATAAATAAATGTATGACCTTTGTATGTAAAGGTTTTATCTTCCAGTACAGGTGTATCGCCAATTAAATCAGCAGTAAAAGTAATTGAACCGCCGTTTGGTTGGGGTTGGCATCCAGCTAAAAGGCAAGAAGCAATAGGGAGTAATAGTAACGAGAATACTTTTTTCATATAATTATATTCTACACGATAACCCCACTGAAGTCATCAATTAACCTAAAAAGGCATCAATATCTGTTTGAGTTGCATTTCTACTGCCACCATCTTCATAGATAGATTTTTGTAATTTGACTATGTCAAGATAAGTAGCAATATCGAAGAATTCCGAATCACGAATACAAGTTGATATGACTTTATACGCGATGAATTTTACTTTTTTGGGATTTTTGAAAACGCACCTATTTTTGCTCTTTAAAAAATGGTTCTAATGCTCGAAAATGTTGAAAAAATAATAAAAACACCCTTTAGGGCATTTTCTATGAATTTCACCTTTGATTCATTGTATCAAAGTATGTCTTCTAATCTGGTACAACCGATGGGACTTAAACTCTAAATGCAACCCCTCTCCTTGTAATCGTTCAATCGTGCAACCCCACCCCCTAATCGTTCAACTAGTAGGTTTTCAATAGTATATATTTCCCCCTATTTTTTGCCCTGAAAACCGTTAACTATCACCGAAAATCATAGAAAACAGTATTAAATGGCCTATTTTTAGCGTTTTAAGCACAAAAAAAGCCTTGATAATTGTATCAAAGCTTCACTAGGCAGATGGAGCAGGTGACGGGAATCGAA
>DMWH01000082.1:0-664 GCA_003483345.1 Clostridiales bacterium
TTTTCAACATCCTTAACAAGCATCAAAGGTCCTGCTACTTCAGATATAGTCCTATATTCTTTAATCATACTACTCAACCTCCTTGCTTGCTGATAAAGCCAATACTTCTTTATCAATTTGTTTTTCGATGTCTTCGTAAACTTCCTTTATGTCCTTTTCTTCCGTATATTTAAATCTTCCTATTCTTTCTCTAACGTCAAGTTCTGATAATGCTTTGAAATCTGCTCCATTTTCTAATGCTTCTATTCCCTTGTGATAATATCGAAGTATCAGTGACAGAAGTTTATGCTGTTTTTCAAGGGATGAATAAGTATCAATTTCATGGAATGCATTTTGATGCAGATAGTCTTCTCTTATGGAGCGTGTTGCCTCTAACTTTAATCTGTCATAGACTGACAGTGAGTCAACACCGACAAGCTGTACTATTTCATTTAATTCTGCTTCTTCCTGAAGAAGCTTCATAACTTCATTACGCATTTCAGTCCAATTTTTTGCTACATTTTCATCAAACCATGCACCCAATCTGTCAACATACAAGGAATAGCTTGTTAGCCAGTTGATTGCCGGGAAGTGCCTGCTGTATGCAAGCTGTGCATCAAGGGCCCAGAACACCTTTACTATACGAAGGGTAGCCTGAGATACCGGCTCTGAAATATCTCCGCCC
>DMWH01000082.1:763-3480 GCA_003483345.1 Clostridiales bacterium
CATCAGTGCTACGGAATAACCCATATCTCTGAAATATTCGGCTATTGTAATTCCTGTATAAATTGACGCTTCACGTGCTGCAACAGGCATGTCGGATGTGTTAGCAATAAGAACGGTACGTTTCATCAATGTTTCCCCTGTTCTTGGGTCCTTTAACTCAGGGAACTCCATTAAAACGTCGGTCATTTCATTTCCACGCTCTCCACATCCTATATATACAACTATTTCAGCATCTGCCCATTTTGCCAGCTGGTGCTGAACAACAGTCTTTCCGCTTCCGAAAGGTCCGGGAACAGCTGCAACACCACCCTTTGAAATTGGGAACAAAGTATCTATAACCCTTTGACCTGTCAGCAAAGGTGCTTCAGGAACTAATTTTTCCTTATAAGGACGTCCTTTTCTTACAGGCCATTTTTGCATCATGGTTATGTTAACATCTTCGCCGTTATCTTTTTTTACTACACATACCGTTTCTTCAACAGTAAAGCTTCCTTCCTTTATTTCAACAACTTCCCCTGAAATCCCAAAAGGTACCATAATTCTATGCTCTACAACTATTGTTTCCTGAACAGTACCTATAATATCTCCTGCCTCTACCTTATCTCCTGCTTTTACTACAGGAACAAATTCCCACTTCTTCTCCCTGTTAAGAGCAGGAACACTTATTCCTCTCGTAATATTAGGTCCCGCTATTCTTCTTATTTCTTCCAAGGGTCTTTGTATTCCGTCATATATTGTTTCAATAAGTCCGGGTCCCAATTCAACAGAAAGCTGTGCTCCTGTTGAAACAACCGGTGCCCCCGGAGCTAAGCCTGATGTTTCTTCGTAAACCTGTATGGATGCCATTTCACCGCGCATCTCAATTATTTCTCCTATAAGGCCTTGCTCGCTTACACGAACAACGTCAAACATATCGGCTTCTTTCATACCATCTGCAATAACCAGCGGACCGGATATTTTAACTACTCTACCTTGGCTCATTAAACTAATCACCTGCTTTCATTTTTTTTACGTTAATCATTACTAAACAATATGTCGGCACCAACTGCTTTTTCAACTGCCTTCTTTATGTTGCCAATCCCTATGCCTAGTGTTCCCTGCATGCCCGGTATAGGAATAATTGCCGGCAGACGTTCTTCATTATACTCATATATTAATTCTTTTATTTCGTCATATAAGCTTTCCGTAACATATATTATTGCATAATTATCATCTGCAATATTATGCAGTATACGTCTTGCTTCTTGCGCTTTATTGCAGTCGAATACATTCAAGCCAACAGCTTTGAACCCTTGAACACTTTGCTTATCTCCTATAATTCCTATCTTATACATAAGTCTCTCTCAACCTCTCTCTTATAAGTTCCGGCGATATGCCTGCTGTTTTTCCTGCTAAAATTATTCGTGCAATTTTAATTTCATTATCCTTAGCTATGAGATATCCTGCAAGAGTTTCTATTCCGTAAGGCGGAACATACTTGGCAGATTTAACATGCTCCATTATCTTGTTATCTAACAGTTTCTCAAGCTTTGTATACTTTCCTGTTTCAATTAAAGCTTCAGTTCCTTCGAGAAATACATCCTTAAAATCATAAGCCAAAAGAAGCTCTCCAAATTTATCAAAAGTCTCATCATAGTTTTTAATAAAAATATGCTCATGTATGGTACCGCCATGCAAAAATACTTTGCTGAAAAAATCCCATGATTTATTCATTTTCTTAAGCCTTACATATGTCTTAATATTTATTGAATCAATCTGCATCTTTACATAATCAATAACGAATTTATTTTCAGTTTTTTCTGCGGCTTTAAGCATTTCATCATAACAATATCTGTCCAGAATAATATCTATGAGCTGAGGATCTTTTGTTTTTGGAAAATCTTCAATTACTTCATTTAATGCTTTTCCCATATTCTCGGTCAAATCAGAAAAATTTCTTTCTTTTAAAGCATATTTTAAAACGTTTAAGTCAATTGTTCCGGTATCAACAAGAAGATCTGTTTCATCCTTGTTCAAATACTCGTTTTTCATTAATACTTTCAAATTATGATAGTCGTATGGATACAAAAATATATTGAAGTGTTCGGCATCAGGAGCAATGGACTTAATGAAATCATATGTCTTCTTATGCTCATCCGCAAGGAGGTTTTCGTAATTATCAAAATCCGTTATTTCATTTAAGTAACCATAATAACAATCATCCAATACTCTAATGGCATCTTCCATTGTTTTTGCATCTATCATTTTTTCTGCTCTCTCACGGGTAAGCATATGCTTTTCTATACTTTTCACTCTTGCAGCAGAATATAAATAATCAGATTCCTTAATCTTCGCCAAAGTCATTCCTCCTTTCCGGCAGGATCTTATTTAAAAAGCGCATTTGCTATTTCACCTGTTAGTTCGTCCTTCATGGAATCTAGAAGGGTTTCAAATGTACTGTTAATTTCAACGCTTCCCCTTTTAAGCACAAATCCGCCGCTTGTATTAGCTGTATTTTTGCTTAATACAACCTTTTCTGCTCCCAGCTTTTCATTGACAGTCTCTACTAATCTTTCACCGATTTTTTCCTTGTCTTTGGCATTTAAAACTATAATTCCTTCACAATTAGGAATTTTTAAAATTTCCTGCGCCAGAAATTTCAAATATTCATCTTCAGGCATTGCTTTAAGCTTCTCAATTGCTTTATCAAAGCTTTTTTTAATTGCTTCCTGCTTTGC
>DMWH01000268.1 GCA_003483345.1 Clostridiales bacterium
TTCCGGTTTTAAAACGATTTAAATTAAGCATGCTAACATCGATAGTAGGTTTTTCCTTCAGTATCATTTCAGACATTGCTATACCCGTAATAGGTCCAAACATGAAACCATGCCCGCTAAATCCAATTGCAATGTAAAATCCTTTTGCACTTTCTGCTTCATCATAAATTGGTTGTTTGTCGGGAGTCATATTGTAAAGACCTGCCCATTGCCTGATTACTCTCAATTTTGATATTGGAGGTAAAACCATATCTATTGTTTTCACCATTTCCTCCAAGAACTGCCAGCTGGAGGTAACTCTTAAATCCTTAGGCTCGTTCTCGTCACCTCTGCCCATAATAAAGGTTCCTTCCGGTGACTGCTGAATGTAAAAATTCAGTCCGAATGACATAACCATGGGGTCTTGCATAGGCTCAACCGGCTCTGTCACAAGAATCTGATGCCTTTCAGAATATATAGGCACATCAAGACCTACCATATTGCAGATACTCTTACTGTAGCCGTTGGTAGCATTTACAACAATATTCGTAGATATAAAACCTTTATTTGTTTCTACACCGGTTACCCTGCCTTTTTCGACTTTAATCCCGGTTGCTTCCGTAAAAGTATAGAATTTAGCACCTAATCTATTAGCAGCTCTGTAAAAGGCATCTGTTGTATGAAACGGATTTAAAAAACCATCCTTTTCGCAATAGGCTGCCCCTTTTAATATATCCGTATTTAAATATGGTACAATTTCCTTTGCTTCTTTTAAGGAAAGCATGGTTGAAGGTATTCCGCACGAATGTTGTACTTCAATATTTTTCTTGAACTGTTCCACCTCATGGTCTGTATCTGCAACCAACAAATATCCTTTTTGTTTAAATTCCACATCTCTTTCATACTCAAGAATCTCATTTGCATTTTCATAAAATTCAATACTTTTTTTTGCAATTTTACAGTTCATTTCTGTTCCCCACTGCATTCTTACACCGGCACCGCACCTGCCTGTTGAGCCGCTGCATATGTAGCTTTTCTCCAAAACGACAATATCCTTAATTCCCTTTTTAGCTAAATTATAAGCAATGGAACAACCGGAAATTCCACCTCCGATTATTACAACTTCAGCTTTATTCTTCATTTTTTCTTGCCTCCTCAGCAATTAGTCCTAATTTAACTCCCACAACAGGAGGCCTGTTGGTTTGGAATTTTATATCTTTCATATTTTGACCTGTAATATTTGCAATTTCCCTCATTATCAACTGACCGCATGTCTTGCCCTGGCAGGGTCCCATGCCCGCTCTGGTAATTCTTTTTATTTCATCAAACGTAACATAACCATCTTTGATAAGCTCTCTGATTTCTCTTAATGTAACATCCGAGCATCTGCAGATTATAGTATTTTCGTCCATCTTATCCCTCCACCCTGATATTTCTTATTTCGTATAAAAACTTCCTGTCAACTTCTATTGTAATTACCGGTGTTCTGTCAAAAGATTTCGGGTTTAATATTTTTAAAACCTTAACATCCGTTATATAATTTCCTTCCCTGTTAAGTCCTTTTACAATTTGTCCTTCTTTCGGCAGAGGCAAAAATTCATAGGGTATTTTTACTTCAACCGTACTCTCTGACTTCGAGCCGTCCACTATCATAATTGCCAGTCCCGGACATTTGCTTAAGCATATTGCGCAGCCCGTGCAGTTTTCAAATCTAGCTTCGGGAATATTGTTTATATCTTCCCCTACTTTTATTGCATCGAATTTACATGCAGTTTCACAAGGATTGCAGGGTATTTCCTTGTAGCACTCTATTACTGCAACTGCACCTTTGTTAATCCTGTCTATTGGAGGAAACTTTTTAATAATCATTTCTGTGCTTGGAATTCCTGTTTTTTCAAACATATGACCTCCTTATCTGCTCAATGCCTGCTAATATATGCTTTCCTGCCGGACCTGAGCGTAAATTATTTAATTGTTCTTCATAATCATTTTTTCTTTCCATGAAATCATCAGGCTTATATCCTATTTTTGCTGCAGCGCACAAACCTGCCAGAAATCCTTCAACCATTGCAGCACTTGCTTCTTCCACTCCGGTAGCATCTCCTGCAACAAATACATTTTCAACAGTAGTTTCATAATTTTCATTTCTTACCGGAACCAGACCGCTCAACTGAGGGATATACTTCATCTCGCAACCTCTCATGGCAAGAAGTTCGTTTAGCGGAGTCAAACCTACGGAGATACACATTACATCAACATCAAAAGTAATTTCCGTTCCCTCTATGGGATTAAATTTTTCGTCAACCTTACATATAACAGCCTTTTCTAAAAACTCATTGCCAATTGCTTCTTTTACGGTGTGGGAAGTCAATATTGGAACACCCATCCTTCTTATTTTGGAAGCATGTACCAAATAACCACCTATCTTTGGTGCTGCATCAAGTATTGCTTTTACCTCAACTCCTGCCTGCATAAGCTGATAGCTTACTATAAGCCCTATATTTCCTGCGCCTACCATCAATACTCTTGTTCCCGGCTTTATGCCGTAAACATTCATCAGAGTCTGAACAGCTCCTGCTCCGTAAATTCCCGGTAAATCATTGTTAGGAAAACTTAAAAATTTTTCAAAAGCTCCTGTTGCAACAACAACAGCTTTTGGCTCTATTTTATAATAATTATCTTCCTTTTCCAAAACAGTTATAATTCCGTCTTCATACATTCCAACTACTGTTGCTTCAGTTGAGATTTCGACATTTTCCTTATATTTAAATAGTTCATCAATCAATATTTCAGGTATATCGATTCCCCTTTTGGAGGCATATTGTTTTTCGGAGCCGAAAAACATATGAGTTTGCTTTATAAGCTGTCCGCCTAATTTTTTATTTTTGTCTATAATCAATACCTTGGAGCCACTTTTTGCAGCACTTACGGCAGCACAAAGACCTGCCGGTCCTCCGCCTATAATAACAACTTCCGCTTGTTTCATACTATCACTCCCTTGCCTTCCTGGGTTTCTACTATCATTCCTTCCTCCAAATCAGTAATACAAGTTTTTACATTTGCCACTCCATTTACGGTCATTAAACATGAAGAGCAATTTCCAATTGCGCAATAAAAGCCTCTTGGTCTGTGCAAAAACAAACTTTTCCCCAAAACCTTCACTCCCGCAGCATGCAGAGCAGCAGCAATTGTTTCTCCTTCATAGCCTTCCATTTCATGCCCGTTAAAAATAAACCTTATTTTTTTTACTTTATTAAATTTTAGGATGGGATGTTCTTCAATTCTCATAGATACCTCCTGTCAAGTATGTATATTGGTTATGGGGACACTCCTCCAATATAGTAAGCAATAGTCATGCCAATATCTGAAATTAAATATATTCAATAAACTCTTAAATTGCAGTATTTTATTTTATCACAAAATCTCTTTGTTCGTCAATATTCCGACATTGTGTCTAATTCCTGACATTATGTTTAGCTTTTGGCATTATGGATATAATATTGCTGATGTTGCTATTAAAAACACAGCAAAAAATATATCAGAAACAAGAATGGTTATACATATCCGAGAAAAATACTAAGGCAAAAATTTTCTCCCCCAGGGTAAAAATAATTAAAATATTTGACATTTTTTAAATT
>DMWH01000139.1 GCA_003483345.1 Clostridiales bacterium
ATACACAGATGATGTTACAGTACACATAGTGCAATAAGGCTTGTCCGATTTTGCGTCATACAATAAAGTCATAAACTGACAAAGCAAGATAAAGAGCTGTAAAAGCTCTTTTTTTTGTCCCGTTTTTATGTTGAATATTAATAATTATATTTGCGTATCATATTAATGAACACATTTAAACGGAAGATATCAATGAATAATATATTTGATAACAATGAAGCTGCAATCACTCAACTTAAACGTGACAAACATGCTTTGCTTGAGAGTTAATAGAACTACAATAGAATGTAAAATTATATCTTATTTTTTATCTTTAATAGAACCACAGTGGGAAGGGAAGGAGCCTTTAGGCTCCTTTCCCAGATATACAAGCATATCTTTTATATACCCCCGACATCAGGATCAAAATAACAGCCTTTAAAATAAACTACCCAATGCGTCCACTTCACACTGTCAAATGGCCATAAAAAAAACCGCCGCTTGAATGCGGCGTGAAAAATGGATGTAAAAATGTAGACAATAAAAAGATATATAATACGCAGTTTAAATACATGATATTCTGACGATATTTTATAGCACAAATCAACTTTTATATACAAGGTAATGTTAATACTCATGTAGGGGATAAATCGTGCGTTAAAACGCATTTAAAAGCCTCACAAGGAATTAAAACATTGTTAAAAATTGTTTTGTCGCAAAATGGCTCTTTTGCGACATTTTACCTCTGTGACTAAAGAGACCTATAGGCATTGGAATTTCAACGTTCTTTGAATTATATATTGCTTATATATCCAAGAAATTAGGCATATTTGATTATTATTCATTCAAATCATATAAATTTACATCTGATTCTGCATAAAATTCAAAAATCATACAAAATTTTCTCTTAAATTTCTCAATGATTATCCCGTAAAAAATCTTATACGCCATCTTTTTTATAAAGTTTTATTAAATTATTCTTGCAGCAAAAATCAAATGATAAACTTTTTATGGTATTGTCCTCAAACATTACGTGCAAAATTCCTTCCTCGAATTTCTTTATAAGGCCGACACCCAGTTTTTTATGTTTTATGTAAATATTTTGATTATCAAAGTATTTCAGACTTTCCTTAAGTTTTTCAGTTTCATTTATGCCGAAATATTCCTCCGGCTTTTTTATGTTAAAAAATTCTATAGCATCTCTGTGCAGGTCTTTTTCTTCGGGCTTATTTAAATTTTGTTCTTTCTCCTGCTTTTCTCTTAACTTGTCAATGTCCATAACCTTTTTTCTCATTTCAAGTTTTTCCATAACATCATAAACTTCGTCAATAAACAAGGAATAATAATTCTTGATGCTGTAAAGGACAATTTCCTTTCTGGCTCTTGTCATGCTTACATAGAAAAGCCTTCTTTCCTCTTCCATTACCCTTCTGTTTCCCCTTTGAGCTTCGTCAAAGCTTGAATATGTCGGAAAAGTTCCGTTGACGGCATCTATTATATAGACCTTATCCCACTCAAGGCCCTTACTGGAATGAGAGGTTGACAAAACAACCGGGTTATTATCCTTATTGTAAACTGCATTCTGCATTATGAGCTTTAAATTTTCAATCTTTTCCCTTAATTCTTCGACGGTCTTCAGGCCCTGCGACAATAACTTAAGGGTAGAAAAGATTATATAATTGCTTTTATTAAGCTTATTGTATTCAAGACCGTTTTTAATAATATTAAGCATTTCTTCGGGAGTTTTGTTCTTCAATGCGGCAAAATCCCTTTTCATGGCCATAACATTGTCTTTCTGATAGTCGGTAATCTTTAAAAGCATCATCCTATCAAATATGGGAAGGTCCTGATTCATGAATTTTATAGCTTCTATCATATTTTTTGATATGAAGTACCCGCTTAATTTGTAATAAATTTTTTCAAAGGATTTAATGTCCTTATTATTCAAGCCCACATTGATTATGGAAAACACATCATCAAGCATCCAATGGTCGAAGAAATAATTTTTAAAGCCCTTTAATTTAAACGGCACATGGGCTTTTGACAATAAATCCACCAGAGACACTGCCGATATATTGTTTCTATATAAAACGGCTGTGGTAATATTTGTATTTCTGTATTTAAGCTTACCTGCAAGGTCCAGAAGCTGGTCTGTCTTATCCTCCGCTGTAGTGATTATGATTTCTTTTCCGGACGGGTTTTCGGTAAACATCTCCTTATTAAACCTTACTTCATTTTCTTTTATAAATTCGTTGCAAGCGGAGACAATCTCCGGGGTTGACCTGAAATTCTGTTCCATATATAAAACTTTCACATCTTCATAGGTATCTTTTATGCTCAGCAAAAATTCAGGATAAGCCCCTCTAAACCCGTAAATGGACTGGTCATCATCAGCCACGTAAAAAACATTCCTGCTCTTGCTTCCGAGAACCCTTATAATTTCATGCTGGACTTTTGAAGTATCCTGAGCTTCATCAACCTGAATGAACTTGTACTGGTATTTCTCCAGAATTTTTCTGTCCTTTCCCAAAATATCAAGGCACATGGTAAGCATATCGTCATAATCTATAAAGGAATTTTTCCTCTTATATCTCTCATATTTCTCAAAAATTTCCTCAAAATTCTTTATACCCAGATTATACTTCCAGAATTCGTTTTTCTTAAGCATCATATTTTTGACAAAGCCAACCTTGTTTGCCAAATCTTCTATTTCCTCATCGGTTATGAAGGCATCGTTCACTATCCTGTAAATCTGTCTTAAAACTTTTGTTTTCGTCGGTCTTTCCCCTGCTTTGTCATCTTTTTCCTCTATAAGCGTTACATTTATTCTATGTTTATAGTTATATTCCCTCAGTATCGAATAAGCAAGGCTGTGAATAGTTGAAAACCTTACATTGTATTCGCTGCCAAATAACTTCTCAAATCTTTCAGCCATATCCTTAGTAGATACTTTTCCGAATGTAACTGTAAGTATATCTTTGGGGTTTATGCCTTGGTCTATCATGTAAGCGGTCCTGCACAGGAGAGTTTGAGTTTTGCCTGCTCCGGGAACTGCTAACACAAGCGTATGTCCATAAATATTTATAACGGCTTCCTTCTGTTGTTCTGTCAGGTTTATGCCATGCTCTTCCCTTAATTTTTCAAAGAAATCCAATGATCCTTTCCTCCTTATTTTATTCTATATTATATAATACGCATTTTATTATTATTTTATCATTGTTCATAAATCTGTCAAAATAAATAAACAAAATCCGGCATAGAATATATTTTTTGCACTTTGCGTATTATATATTATTAAAGAGAAAAAGTGAGGTTAATAATGGAAAAATTCTTGGTTCATTACAAAGACATGAATGTGCCGGACAAAATAGGAGAGTATTTGAAAGAACACATGAAAGGGCGGACTGCCATAGTATGTATCGGGACAGACAAATGTATAATAGACTGTTTGGGTCCCCTGACAGGTACATTCCTGTTGGAAAAGAATATTTCAGCAGATGTCTACGGAACCTTAACAGATCCTGTTCATGCTCTCAATATTCACCGGATTGTAAAATTAATTGATAAGAAAAAATATGACACAGTAATTGCCTTGGATGCCTGCTTTACAAGTTCAAAAAAAATCGGGGCCATAGAAATAGCATCCGGCTCTATCTTCCCCGGAAAGGCAATAGGGAAAAATTTACCGAAGGTTGGAGACATTTCAATTATTGGAGTAATGGAAGAGGTAGAAATTGATTTTAAACTGTTAATGAATATAGTAAGGCTTTCATTTGTATATGAAATGGCACAAATTTTAAGTAGCGGAATTGTTTTGGCTGAAGAAAAGGTTAAAAAAAATAAACTTGCATAATTATTTTTATGCAAGTTTTTTGTATTACCTCATGCCTCATCAATACATCCGCATGATATAAGCTGCCCGCCGCATACGGGACATCTTTCGGTGTCGCATCCTACATGATGATAGTGGCCTATTTTGGCTCCACAGTCTCCACACCTGCTGTTATTATCGGCTCCTTCCAGCCAGTCTCCTTTGTCTCCGACTTTTATGGGATCATACTCCTTGCCGTTGTGAATAATGGAAACTTTTACGCACCCGTTAGCTGTAAGCATTTCCTTACTACAGATATTGCACTTCGACATTTTAACTCCTCCTTATTTTTTATTATACATAGGATAATAAATCCTTAGTATTACTTTCTTAATTTTTTTCTTTTTCATCTAAGAAATTTTAAAAGATTTATTGTCCATAAAAACTTCCTCATCTCCTTCTGTTAGTGTAAATTTACACTCCTTTTTAGATTTGTCTTATAGTACGCTTTTCGTATTTATTTTATTCCGTTTCATGTAATTTATTAGACAATATTCCCTCTATAATATGATATAATAAAATCAAAAAAAAGGATTGATGTTTTTTGAAAATAATGAACGAGCCCATAAAAGTCATGGCCGTTTTTGAAAAGAACGGCAAAATTACCCCAATTAAATTCAGGCTTAATGATCAGGTTGTAAAAGTACAGAAAATACTAAAAACATACGAAACAGGCAACAGATATGTGATGTTTGTATGTGAACATAACGGAAAAGACATTTATGAATTAAAATATGATATTAAAGAGAACCTCTGGTATCTTTACAAAAAATAAAAAAGAGCTTTAAAAGCTCTTTTTTATTCTGCTATCACGACCAAAACAGGAAATATTTTTTTGTCAAAATTCTTGGAGTTTATTAAGCTCCCCGCTAAAATTGTATTGTCATATTCCTTCCGGTCCATTATTCTGAACTCCTGAACCTTATAGTGGTCTGTATTTCCGTCGAAATCAACAGAAAAGATATTATCTGTATAAATTTTCTTTACGGCATTCTCATGGTATCTGTAAACTTCGGAATAGTTATATACCCCTTTAAGTTTTTCCTTAAGTTCATCTATTCTCATGTGCAGCCTCTCCTTTAGAAACTTTTCAAAAGATATTCCGATTTAATTGAAATTTCGTAGAAGTTGCCATAATCGTCCATGTAAATGTCTTTAGTGTCCGTGCTTTGGGTTTTTCTGTATCCCTCATCGATATGTTCTTCGGTAAGCCTTTCTTTTTCTTTTTCCGCATCGGCTATAAACTCAAACGGTGTTACATAGATTTCTTTTTCTCCTGAAGCCAAAATGTTTAATTCGGTAACAATGTAAATCTCTATAATTCCCTCCTATTCGTATTCTATTCTGTCTAAGTCCCTTATTACTCTTCCCGGATCAAAAGTGTCTGTAATCATTGATAAATCACAAATCATGTTTACCAATAATTTATACGCTTTTGCCCCTGCTCTCGTGAATCTTCCTTCTACATTGAAAGCATTTCCTTTTAAGCCAAAATATTTTTGTAGAATTTGTTCTAAATCCATATTTCCTCCTAATTTTTTCGAAAACTTAAAAGTTCCTCCTCCCTCTTGTTTTTATGCTTAAAAGCACCTTTTAATGTTTAGGTTATAATACGTAATTTTAAGAATTTATATTCCAAAAACGAAAAAAAAGAGCATTTCAGCTCTTTATTTTTCCAACCTTTCCCGATACTCGTAGATTTCCTTTGCGGTATCTATGGTCCTGTTGAGGCTATAAACCATCGCCCGGGCTTCCTTTTCGGTTGCCACGGTATAAACAATGCTTTCTTGGTTCTTATTGCTGCTTAGTATCCTCAAATATATGTCGTACATATTACATTCCTTTACATTCTGAATTCTGTGTTTATTGGTGAAAATTCCTCTAAATATTTTACACATCTTTTTTCGAAATCCGTCATTTCTCTTACATTTATCCAGCCGTCCTCCGTGAAATTCATCCATATAAGCTGCCCGTTGTCGTTATTTGGCAGCCCGCCTTTTTTCTCTGATTCCGGTGTAAGCTTGTAATTGGGATTAATCAAAAATCCGACATCGAAAATATTACGGCATACAAATTCCAAGGTTTCTTTCCCGTCCGTTATGCTCACAAGAGCCTGTAAATCATCACCGTCAGGGCCTTTTACGGTCTTATTGCTTAAAACCGTAACTTTCATAGATGCTTTTCTCTTTTCCCTTTCGATTCTTTCCTTTTCTTCTTTTGCCTGTCTTTCCTTGATTTCCGCAAGGTCTGTTATAATATCTTCAAGCTTCAAATCAAAGTGTGTCACTATTTCATCCCTTAGTTCTTCCCTTGCTTTTGTATCCTTGTTAAGCTCTACGTTTACTGCTTTTTCATTGAGGTTTTCTGTGAACTGCTCACCACTTACTC
>DMWH01000167.1 GCA_003483345.1 Clostridiales bacterium
TATTTTAACTGTTGCAAACCCCTTTAAACAATCCGGGAACTATCGTAAGGGCCCAAACTTCTTGTTCTAATATACTGATTGAAGGATCCTTCATAAGAAATATGTTTGTTTCATTCATCAAACCGAATGGACCAAATATCTCATAGCTTAATCCTTTCATTTCAGCAAGCTTTTGAGCCAAGGGAACAATAATTTCATTAACCCATGAAGGATAACGAAGTTTTTCTTTTTTCATTTTAAGCTTATATATCTGGTCTTCTATCCTCCTAAGCTTTTCTATTTTTTTATTCAACTGGGCTTCGATTTCTTCTTTTTTTTTCCTTACTTCCCGAACTTTTGCCTTATAATTTTCAATAAAGGTAAGCATGTTTTCCTCCTTTTTGCTATAAGTACATTTTAACCCAGCCTACAGGTCCGATGTATTCCTTTTTTTCCGTTACGCAGTAAATAATGCAGGGATTTTTTGGGGCCTTCGGGTTAAAGCCTGTCAGATGAAAAACTTTACCGTTAGCGGTAAAATCTTTTTCAAAGTCTTCCTTTTTGAAACCGTAATCTCCACAGAGTTCTTCAAACTTCTTCCTCCTAATATCTTCATCGAGTTTTTCACCCTTTAATTTTGCCGAGAATTCATAAGGGTTATAGGTAATGCTCCCGATTGAAAGGTTAATGTTGTACTTTTGGCCGATTTCTGCAAATGCTTTATCAAGGTCAGCTCTTAGGTTTGTAAACTCTTTTTTTGTAAATTCCATGAACTTACTCCTCCTTTTTATTTAAAAATAATTTTTTTTACCTATCAAACTTATTAGAAACATAATTTCGTTTTTATTGGCGGGAGTTATAAAGCGGTATGTGTCAGTCATGATTGCAGTAATAGTGTCGTTACTGTCAATAGTCATTTCCACTACCGAGCCAAGCGGGGCTGTATTCTCGTCAATATCAACAAAGAATATATCTCTTATATTCCGACTAAGGATGCTGCTTTGCATTTTTACACACATTTCTCCAAATACGGGAAAATGGTCGGAAATAATGTTTTTAAGATCTTCAATGCCGATTGTTTTACCATCAATGTATTTTTACCTTTTCAAAATTCATATTTCTCCCTCCTCTATATAATGTGCTTAAATGCACCCCTTTAAAATTTTATATATAATATGCAATCAAAATAAAAAGTATTCCTAATTAGTTGATTTATTAGAAATATTTTTTAAGATTAAATATAAAAGAAACAACTCACTGTTATAAAACAACGAGCTGTTTTTTATTTATTTTATTTATTTCATTTACTATATTTATTTGATTTTCTTCATACTTTTCATAAGCGTTGACTATATCCTTAACAAGCTTATGACGGACGACATCTGATTTGGAGAAGAACATAAAACCTATGCCATTCACATTTTTAAGGATACTGTAAACATATTTAAGTCCGCTTGAGCTTTTGTTTTTTATATCTATCTGAGTTAAGTCTCCAGTCACAACCGCTTTTGAATATGAACCAAGACGGGTTAAGAACATTTTCATCTGCTCGTTTGTTGTATTCTGGGCTTCATCAAGAATTATGAAAGCATTGCTGAGAGTTCTTCCTCTCATATAGGCAAGAGGGGAAATTTCAACCAGCTGCTTCTCAATGTTTTTCAAAAAACTTTCAACCCCCATAATTTCAAAAAGGGCATCATATAAAGGTCTTAAATAAGGATCTACCTTAGCCCGTAAGTCTCCGGGCAAGAACCCCAGACTTTCTCCGGCTTCTACAGCTGGTCTTACCAAGACTATTCTCTCGACTTCCTTCTTTTTAAAAGCTTTCACAGCTTCGGCAACAGCAAGAAAAGTCTTGCCGGTTCCCGCCGGACCTATTCCAAAGGTAAGGTCATTGTTTTCTATTAAATTAATATATTCCTTCTGCCCGAGAGTCTTGGGCTTTACAGGCTTTCCGGCAAAGGTTGTTATTATTGTATCTTTTAACATTATTGAATAGTCGGAGCAGTCATCTTTGATTATATCGACCAGATAAAGGACCTTTTGCTCATCTATGTCTTCGTTTAATTCAGTCATTTTCAACATTTCATTGATAATTTTTAAAGCAGCTTCCACATCGGATTCATCGCCCGAAATTGAAAGTTCATTTTCTCTTATCTTAAGAGAAACATTAAAGAAGTTTCTGATAATGTTAAAATACTTGTCAGCAGGACCAATAATTCTCATTAAATGATCATTGCTTACATAATAAACCTTATCTTCGGTCAATCCATCGCCTCCATATTATATTTTATTTACTTTATAATACGGAAGAAACAAAAATATTATTCCAAAACACAAAAAAAGAGGAAAGAATTCCTCTTAAATTTTACGATAATAACTCTATAAATTTCTGTATCAGGTTCTTATTTCTTTTAAGACTGTCTAAGGTATCAATGGAGACAAAGTTATAATGCCGTATTCCTTCATCGGTTATCCTGTAATGCCTCTTAATTCTGTTCACTACGGAGTCCCATTGGCTTACAATATAACCCTTTTTCTCCAAGTCGTGAAGAGTATCGTAGATGGTAGAGTAGGCTATAGGGATGTGGTAGTCTTTAAAGAACTCATGGAGATGGTCATAAATCTCCTTTCCGTAAAGAATTTTGCCGCCTGAAAGTTCCTTTAATATAAAGACAGTATAGAGCCTTTTTGTATTTAACACACTTCTCGGGGCAAGCAGATGGTTTCTTTCCTTTTCCATAAGAAATATTCTCCTTAGTTAAAATTATCTTAAATTATATTCTCTTAAATTATAACATAAAAATCCGAAAGCAAACCCTTTTATTGCTTCCGGGGTGGAATTATTATTTCAAAGACTGCGTATTATAGATAGTAGGGAAAAATAATATAAAAGAGAAGAGGTGTAAAATGCAAAACGCTCCATGCTACAAATGCCCCGACAGAAAGCTTCTGTGCCATGATGATTGCAGTAGACATAAAGAGTACAGGAAAAGCATAGAAAAAATAAACGGGACAATCAAGAAAGAAAAAGACTTATATAACGGCAGCAAATAAGATTTTTAATATAACAAAAAATACTTTAATAAAAAAGAGAATAATATCTTCAGGTTAGTTGACGATGCTTTTTCAGACTATAATAAATTACATAAATGGCTGTATTTTATATCACCGAAACAATAAAATCGCATTTGCTTAAGTATTTTGAAAGAGGATACGAAAATTAAGACGAGAAAAATTTATATTTAAAAATTAAGACAAAATAAAGCTTTAAGATTGTTTACCAAAAAATTTCTTAATGAAATGTCAGGTTTGGAAGTTGATCTAAAAATTTTTATTTCCAAAAAGATGGCACAGTTTCTTATATTGCTGAACGACAAAGAAGAGCATAGTCCGGATTTATTTATTGAATATATCCTTGCAAAAATGATATATAAGCAGTGTAAAAAAGGATATGACTATATAAGCCCGGAAGTGATAGGAAAAAGAAACGAATTAAAAAAGATGGTTCGTGAGTATGCCAAAAAGGGATTGATTTTGAGAATATTAAAGAAAGAAACAAATATGTTAAAGATACTGTAACTGTCCTTACTGAATTTATGTACTTACTTGGGGCAGACGGAATGGGTGATGACAGCCTTGCTTTCTGGGACTGGGATTTCAGTTTCCTTGATAGTCATGGATTCGAACGGCAATTGTTCTGTTCGCAAATCCTATCTTCGGGTACAGGGAAGATTATATAAAAAATATTTTTGCAAGTGTCTGAGAAGATTCTCAATAAGGATATAAAAACAAGAAAGAGCCGATTTATAAATCAGCTCTTTTTTTTACCCTGTTTTTTATCTAGGGAGGGCCCTTAAACCCTATTCCTTCAAAATTTCTGTTTCCTTTTATTTCTTCTTCATGAACGGCTTTAACGGCATCCTTGTAATCCGCCCTTTCTCTTTCCTTTCTCTTGCATTCAAGGCAGATGCAGTCGTTGTTGTACATACTTGTTATTTTGCCGAGTGTCAGTTCTTTTCCGCACCTGTCGCAAAACTTCTGGGATAAAAAAGCATCCATTCCTCTTTAATTCCTCCTTTTTTTATAGTGTACTTAAGGCACTCCTTATATTTTTACTGTATTATACGTAAAAGCCTGTAAAAATATTCCAAAAACGGGNNCGTATTATATAATAGAAAAAGCATTTTATGGAGGCGTAAATATGATAATAGGAACAAAGTGTAAAATTGACGAAAACCAAATAAAGGCAAGAAAAGAAATGGAAAGCAGCTATATTGAAATATATACCGACGTAAATTTTTTCAAGGAAGATAGAAATATCAAAAACGATTTGGAACTGTTAAATGATTACGGAATAACGGCATATGCCTTTCATGCACCCATGTTTGATAAGGGTAAAAATCAGATAGGGCTGGGAAGTTTAGATTTAAAGAAAAGGAAAGAGTATATGGTATATTTTAAGAAGTGTGTCCAATATACACATGAAATTTGTCAGGTGAAAAATCCTGTAGTAATTTTTCATCCCGGAGGATATTATGAATATAAGCCGGAAGAGGAAAAATGGAGAGTAAAAACAGGGATAACAAAGATGAAA
>DMWH01000078.1:0-1236 GCA_003483345.1 Clostridiales bacterium
ACATCTACTATGGTAAAACTGAGCAGCAATACAAGTATAACAACCGGAAGCAAGGTTTGAGTAACTTCTTTGGTTTTTTCAAAAAGTAAATTCATACCCTTACCCCCTTATTTTCAATAAGTCCGCTTATTTTGACAACCGGAAGAGCAAAAATAACACCCTTTCCTTCTTTATAAAGTTCTAAATCCGCTATTATCTTGTCCATGATTGCAGTAACATTATCTTTAGGGGTTAAAATCATCACTATATCCTTTTGAGGTTCAATAATCAGCGGGAAATAATAGTCTATTGGTACTCCTGCTCCATGTCCGTGCATTATGGTTCCGCCTCTTGCTCCTGCAGCTTTTGCGGCCTTTATGCAGTCTTTGCTTCTGCCTTTATCTACGATTGTCATTATACAGTAGTGTGAGGGATTGAATTCTCTATGTATTTCTCTTTTTTCCTCTTCATTCGATTTTAATTTCCAACGAGTAAAGGGGATAGAGAATGCAATTCCTTTATTTTTTTTAGAAAACTTAAAATGCTCGCTAAGTTTATCCTGTAATTCGCTGCATGATTCTTCTGAAGTTGCAATCATAAGGATTTCTTTTTGAGCTTCATTAAGACCAAGTATATCCAATAATTTGTTTGATTGCACAGTACCTTGACCCAAAAAGATTGTTCCTCCCGTTGCGCCGCATTCCTGTGCTTTGCTCAGCACCTCGTTGGCCTTGCCTCTGTTTACAACAGTAAATAATAACGTATTTATATCATCACTTCCTTTATATTATTATCTATGTAAGATGACTACATAATTATAGCACATNNACAAAAAAACTCCCCTATTTGAAGAGTTTTTAACATTTTAATTACTTTGATGGAGGCGGTGGGAGTCGAACCCACGTCCGAAAATATTTCCACAAGACTTTCTCCGAGTGCAGGACATAATTTTATTTTCGCCTTTACTATCGCCTATGCCCAAGCTATAGTACCGGCTATCTTCGATTATTCAACTTAAGGTCGAAGAGCTCCTTAAGTCTTCCCTGATTTTAATGATGCCCCGGTTTAACCTACAGGTCGGTTAAGCGGAACAAGCTGGCAGCTTTTAAGCTGCGTAAGCTAAATTTTCTTCGTTTGCGTTTATTTTTTTTTGCCGCTTTTTACGTTGTTCAGCGCAACGACTCGCTTATCTTCCTTCTATATCCCCGTCGAAACCATTTACGCCCCCGAAATAGGGGTCAGTCAATGATTACCTCT
>DMWH01000078.1:1247-2349 GCA_003483345.1 Clostridiales bacterium
AAATATCAAATAAATGCAAAATCTATTTCTGCTTTTGCTATGCTTACATTTTCAACTCTAATTTTTACCGAGTCACCGATTTTGAATACTTTATGACTTCCCTGACCAAACAATTCTTTTTTCTCGTCATCATAAATATAGTAATCATCTACCATATGTGAAATGTGGACAAGTCCTTCAACAGTGTTTTCAAGCTCAACGAAAACACCGAAGCTGGTTACCCCTGAAACAACTCCTTCGTATTCTTCGCCAATTTTATCAGACATAAATTCAGCAATTTTAATTTTATTCGTATCTCTTTCTACTTCATCTGCAACTCTTTCCATTTTAGAAGACTGGTCTGCAACCATTGCAGTACGCTCATAAAGTCTTTGTAAATCTTCTTCTGAATATCGACTGTTAATTTGACCTTTAATAATTCTATGTATCTGCAAGTCGGGATATCTCCTTATGGGTGATGTAAAATGGCAATAATACTGTGATGCTAACCCAAAGTGAGTAGAAGCATCAGGTGAATAAATAGCCTTTTTTAATGACCTCAGCATCATGTTGTTGATTATGGATTCTTCTTTTTTATTTTTTATTTTGTTTAAAAGTTGTTGTAATTCCCTTGGGTGTACCTCATTTCCCTTTAAGGTATAACCGAAGTTGTGTATGAATTTGCTGAATTCATACATTTTTTCTTCATCCGGGTCCTCATGGATCCTGTATACAAAGGGCATGTTAAGCCAATAATAATGCTCTGCAACAGTTTCATTACAAACCAGCATAAATTCTTCAATTATTCTATTTGAAATTTTTCTTTCGTACTTTCTTACGTCAATTGCTTTCCCTGTTTCATCGGTAATGATTTTTGTTTCAGGAAATTCAAAATCAATTGCTCCTCTTAAGTCTCTTTTCCTTCTGAGTATTATACTTAACTCTTCCATTACTTTGAGCATAGGAACAATTTCTTTGTATTTTTCTATAAGTTCTTCATCATTGTTTTCAAGAATTTCCGTAACATCGTCATAGGTCATTCTGTATCTGTTTGTTATTATGCTTTCAAATATTGCATAATCAATTACCTTGCCGTCTTTATTTATAGTCATTTCAACGGAAA
>DMWH01000078.1:2413-2976 GCA_003483345.1 Clostridiales bacterium
CATTTAGCTTTTCGGCATAGACTGCATCATCCAAATCCTTTGCATCAGAGCCGTCAATTGTAATTATATTAAGGTTCCTTAAATCTTTTCTGCGCTTTAATTCTAATTCATGTATTCCTTCATCAGAAACCCTTTTAGCTTCCTTTATTACATCCACCGGAAAAATCTGTCTTACCTTCTTTGCTAAGAGTACCGCCTCAATATGTGTTTTGGTATCTTCAATATCGCCGATTACTTCAACTATAGTCCCTTCGGGATTCTTTCTTTGGTCAGGCCATTCGGTTATTTTTACCAAGACTTTATTGTTTTCTTTTGCATTGTTAAACTCTTCTCTTGGAACGAATATATCAAAGGAAATTCTTTTGTCATCAGGTACCACAAAACCGAAATGCCTGCTTTTTTGAAATGTACCGATTACATATTGATTAGCCCTTTCAATTATTCTAATGACTTTTCCTTCAGGACTTTTAACATCGTCAAGAACCTTCATAGGTCTTACGATTACTCTATCACCGTGCATTGCACCATTCATATCCACAGGTGAAATAAAAAGGTCCTTTAAA
>DMWH01000078.1:3110-16985 GCA_003483345.1 Clostridiales bacterium
AGTTCTTTGAATGTTAAAGGTTTATATGCTTCCTCCTTCATAAATGCAAGTATTTTTTCTTTAAAGTTCATCTTTTTCTCCTGAGTGTGATTAGTCATATGTATTATTTATGTTTCCCTGCGCCTCCCATTTTGTTTAATAAATCAATGTCGTAGGAAACAATGTTTTCTTTTCTTTGCTTGTATTGTATTTCTGCAAGCTCAATAATTCTTGTGATTAATTGTTTAAATGATACTCCCTTTCCTTCCCACAGATAAAAAGATATTGAGCCTGGAATCGTGTTTATTTCATTAACAAATATATTGTTGCCACTTAGAAGAAAATCTATTCTTGCATTTCCGCATCCATCGACTGCTTTAAAAGTTTCCTTTGCTAAGTCTTTTATTTTTATTTCTATATCTTCTTCTATATCTGCAGGTATGCGGCGTTTTGATTCGCTTGCATCTTTCTTTTTGTTCACATATTTATCTTCATAAGTTAAAAATTCTTTCCAGCCGACAGGCTCTTCGCAAAGAGAAGTTTCAAGTTCATTTTCATATCCGATTACGGCACAGTTTATTTCTCTAACATTTTCCAAACATTTTTCTATAATTATTTTTCTGTCATAAGACATTGCTACTTCAATAGCAAATAATAACTCATCATAATTTTTTGCTTTGTTTATACCAACGCTGGAGCCTAAATTAGCAGGCTTTACAATCAAAGGATATCCTATGTTTTCTGCCTCTTCTATTATTTTATCTTTATCGGCTTCAAAACTGCTTCTGTAAAACCATATATAATCTACTATAGGAAGGTTGCAGCTTTGAAACACCTTTTTCATTATTACCTTATCCATTCCGACTGCAGAGCTTAATACCGAGCCAAATGCATAAGGAACACCGTTTATTTGCAATAAACCCTGCAGTGCACCATCTTCCACATTTGTGCCGTGGACTGCAGGAAATACAATGTCAATATCATGTGTAGGATATTTTTTCCCGAAAAAACCTGTTTTAAGTTCAGGATGAGGATAGAGTATTAATTTTTCATTTTTAAATCCCGGCAAAACTTCATATGCATCATCAAAGTTTTTTTTCTTATAATTGTTTATGTCATGTAGGCTGTCACCAACTAACCATTTACCGTCCTTTTGAATATAAATTATCTTAGGTTCATATATGTCTTTGTCTATGTTTTCAAAAACCTGCAAGCCTGTTATTATTGAAACTTCATGTTCAACGGATTTTCCGCCGATAATAATACCAACTTTTTTCATGGCTTCCTCCCTAAAATTTTATTTTTCGTCGTATGTGTCGGGTAAATCATTTTCAAAAAGAACAACATCATTAACTTTTGTCAATGTTTTCAATATTTCCGTAGCTTCATTCAATGAATTAACCACATACAAATTATCTTCATTGAAATTATGCTTTTTCATTCCTTGGTATATGGGCAAAGTACGTTTTTTCCCAACCAGTATTGCAATATCACAAACACTTGCAATCTGCTCACCAAATTTAAAGTTTTCTGTTTCTTCTATATCTCCTAATTCAACCATTCCCGGTGTCACTATTATTTTTCTTCTGTCCGTAAAAGAATTCAGCACATCTAATGCAGCCTTTGCTCCGTCCGGATTAGAATTAAAAGCATCATCTATTACCAATATACCTAATCTGTTATCAATAAGCTGAAGTCTGTGCTCCACAGTTTCCAAATTTGAAATTCCTCTTTTTATTTCATCTAATGACAAACCTAAAACAGATGCAATAGCTGCTCCGCCCAATATATTAAGTATATTGTGCTTGCCTAATAGTTTAGTCCTGCATTCGATTACTCCCAAGCTTTTGATGCATAAGGAAAAAGATGAGCCAAGACTATCCACATGGATGTTGGTTGCAAATACGTCTGTGTCTTCTATGTTGTCTATACCGTAGAGTAACTTTTCCTTAAAAGTTTTATCGGCAAGTCTTTTTACATATTCATTATCATAATTAAAAATAGCTATACCGTCATCCGGGAGGTTCTCAATAAGTTCATACTTTGTTCTCATAATATTATCTATTGATTTAAATGTTTCTAAATGACATGGTCCGATTGATGTTATGATACCGATTTTAGGATTTGTAAGCTTTGCAACCTCATCAATGTCACCTGTTTTGGTAGCCCCGAGCTCAGCAATAAAAACATCGTAATCATCGGTTAACTCATTGTTTATTATCTTGCTTATTCCCATGGGGGTATTGTAGCTTTCGGGTGTTTTTAATACTTTGTACTTTTCTTTTAATATAGTTTCCGTAATAAATTTAGTGCTTGTTTTCCCGTAGCTTCCGGTTATACCAACTGAATTTATGTTCATTTTTTTTATTTTTTCCGAAGCTTGAATATAGTATTTTTTATTAATTCTTTCCTCCATGGGTTTTGCTATGTAATTTGCTCCATAGGTGTAGAATGATGAAAAATAATAAATTATTGTTAATATACCTGCCCATACAGGAAAATATGACAATATATCTTTTGTAATCCATTTAACAATCAATAGAGTTAATATAAGGTCAAAAAAAACCAAAAAAATTGATATTCCGTACAATCTTTTAGCTCTTGGAGTGAAAATCAAAGGTTTTTTTGCTTCTTCCTTTGATTTTGCATTTATAAGAAAAAATAATAAGGAAATAATTGAATATATCAACGGGTATATCGGTGATTCTATCGGAGATATAATTATTAAAACTGTAGAAAAAACTATTAAAATCGCTGCATAAATTTTATCATTTTTTGTATGGACTTTATTTTTGTTATTTACCATCCAATTTATGTATTTATCACTGTTATAACCTTCCAGTTGAATAATATGAAGGCCTTGTTTTAATTTAAGTTGACATAAACACAGCCAGAAAAGAATATATAGACTTATAATAATTTCCATTTTCACTCTCCAAAATCTTCTTTTAAAAAAACATTTATAATTGCTCTGAACTGCTCATAATTGTCAATATAGGAATAATGACCTGCTCCTTTTAATATTACGAGTCCGCTGTCAGGAATTTCTTTCTCCATCATCTCACCCATATAAAGAGGTGTGTCTTCGTCATTTTCTCCCCAAATTAACAAGGTAGGTGCTTTGATATCGGAAAACAGTCTTAATAAATTATCATTTATTACCTTAACCATTGTCTGCCGCATTACTCCTTCTGCGTCTCTGTAATCCCGAGAGCCGAATTTCTTGTAGAATTTATCCAATTTTTCCTGTTTATTTTTTAAAGGAAAAGTTAAATAAATTTTTTTAAGCATTTTAAACCAGTATACCTTTATATAATATTTAGCTTTCCTCTTGGGAATAATTCCTGCACTGTCTATAAGTATTAATTTCTTGACAAAATTGTATTTGCTTGCTAAAACTATTGAAATCCTGCCGCCGTGAGAATGACCAAATAAAATAATCTCATTTAAATTCAATTCCTCAATGAATTTATTGATACATTCGGCGTAATCATAGGAATTCCACGGCTCTTTCGGAATATCACTATTACCGAAGCCCGGTAAATCTAATGCTACAACTCTGAATTTTTCTTTCAGTATATTAAAAATCGGCATCATTGTTTGTATGCTTCCGCCCCAGCCATGCAGCAGCAAGACATGTCTGCCTTTTCCCTCGTCTATGTAGTTGATATTTAATCCGTCTATATCAATATACATCTAAGCCCCCACCTCATAATGACGCCAATATTAATATCTAGTATTTATACTATTATATGTCAATTTATTGAAATGATTATACCATCTAAACAGTACATCTGCAAGAAAAAAGACCTCTTTAAAAAGGTCAAAGAATAATGACTATAGACATTGGTGCCAGGCACCTCTAAGGTGCCTGGCACCGGGAATAATTTTATATTATAGTATTCCGCTTCCTAACAATGGACCGAATATTAATGAAACAATAGTTATCAGTTTAATCAATATATTTATTGAAGGTCCGGAGGTATCTTTAAATGGGTCTCCTACCGTATCTCCTACAACTGCTGCTTGGTGAGCCGGGCTTCCTTTGCCTCCATGTGTACCGCCTTCGATATATTTCTTTGCATTGTCCCATGCTCCACCTGCATTTGACATAAATATTGCCATAAGAACACCGGTTAATAAAGCACCTGCCTGTAATCCGCCAAGAGCCTCTTTACCTAATAAAAATCCTACTATCAAAGGAACTACAACCGCTAAGAGCCCCGGAACTATCATTTCTTTTAATGCTGCCGCTGTTGAAATATCAACGCACCTTTTGTAATCGGGCTTTGTTTTTCCTTCCATAACTCCCGGCATTTCTCTGAATTGTCTTCTAACTTCTTCAATCATCGAAAATGCTGCTTTACCAACAGCGCTCATTGTAATTGCAGTGAATAAGAATGGTAACATTCCGCCTATAAATAAACCGGCTATTACTTTTGGCTCTGTTAAGCTTATTGATGTAATCCCGACAGCTTGAGTGTAAGAAGCGAATAAAGCAAGGGCTGTTAGAGCTGCCGAGCCTATTGCAAATCCTTTGCCTATTGCTGCTGTTGTGTTGCCTACAGAGTCTAATCTATCCGTTATTTCTCTTACTTCATGAGGAAGCTCGCACATTTCGGCAATACCTCCTGCATTGTCGGATATTGGTCCATAGGCATCAACTGCTATTGTCATGCCTGTTGTTGATAACATACCTACTGCTGCCAATGATATACCAAATAATCCTTTAACAGGATCAACACCGTTTGAAGTATAACCTGCAATTGCATATGCTCCTATAATACCTATTGCCAAAACAATTATTGGAAACGCTGTGGATCTCATTCCGACAGACAAACCGCTTATAATTGTTGTTGCTGTACCTGTTTCGGATTGTGAAGCTATTTCTTTTACATATTTATATTCATCTGAAGTATATATTTCAGTTATTTTTGCTATAATTAATCCTACAAATACACCGAATATAATTGAACCAAAGGGTTGGTAACTGCCCAATATAGACTTGCTTAAGAAAAATGATGCAGCTATTACTATTGCAGAAGAAGCATATGTACCCATATTTAAAGCTTTTTGAGGGTTTTTGTCTCCTTTTACAAACAATGTACCGAGTATTGACGCAATAATACCTACAGCGGATACAATTAAAGCAAATGAAACGCCATTTTTACCTTGGTATGCCAGAACACCCAGTGTTATTGCAGAAACTATTGCTCCAACATATGATTCAAATAAGTCTGCACCCATTCCTGCTACGTCACCTACATTATCGCCAACATTATCCGCTATAACAGCAGGGTTTCTCGGGTCATCTTCGGGAATTCCTGCTTCAACCTTACCAACCAGGTCTGCTCCAACGTCTGCAGCTTTTGTATAAATACCTCCGCCCACACGTGCAAATAATGCTATTGATGAAGCGCCTAGGCTGAATCCCGTAACTACAGCTGCATCTTCAAAAATTAACCAAAATATGCCTGTTCCTAATATTCCAAGACCAACAACTGTCATTCCCATCACTGAGCCGCCTGAAAATGCAATATCCAAGGCTTTGCCCATTCCTGATTGCATTGCTGCATTTGTTGTTCTTACATTGGCTTTTGTTGCTACTGTCATACCGAAATATCCCGCAAGTGCCGAGCATGAAGCCCCTGCCGCAAATGCAATTGCAGTAGGCCAATTAATTGCAAATCCTAAAATAAAGAACATTACTATTGCAAAAATACTAACTGACTTATATTCTCTTGCAAGAAATGCCATTGCTCCTTCGTGGATATATGAAGATATTTCTTGCATTCTATCATTACCGGGCTCAGCCTTGCTTACAATTGATGCTTTGTAGAATGCAAATAATAAAGCCAAAACTCCCACTATGGGAGCTATCATTAAAGTATCCATTTGTTTCTTTCCTCCATAGTATTTACAATTTGGCAGATTAAATAAAATCTGCTCATTGATATTTAATAAATTCTAACTCAATATCAACATTAGAATACTTACTCATTCTTTCCAATTAATTACAAAATATTATTGAATTGCAACCAAGACTAATGATGCAATAACAAATATAATTGCTGATATAGTTGTTGCTTTTTCCAGTTTTCCTTCAAAACTTCTGCCTTTGCTCTTTCCCCATATAGATTCGGCTCCACCTGCAATTTCTCCTGACATTCCTGCCGATTTGCCTGATTGAAGCAAAATACTTGCAATTAAAATTAAGCTAGCAATTATTAAAAGTATTCTTACAACTAATTCCACTAAAACACCTCCTGTTCCTTTCTTCGCATAACATTAGAATTATAACACCAAAGATTTATGAAATCAACCATATTTTTTTAGATGAGCCATTTCTCAGGCCTGATTTGGGGACATGTCTCCTACCGGCAGAGGCTATCCCATAAAAAGGGAGCGTGTCCCCATACCTCTAACATTATTTTATATTATAGAAAACTTCCAAGCCCTTATATTGAGCAGTATCGCCTAAGATGTCTTCCAACCTGAGCAGTTGGTTATATTTAGCAACACGGTCCATCCTTGAAGGAGCTCCTGTTTTAATCTGTCCTGCATTAACTGCAAGAACCAAATCAGCGATAGTTGAATCGTCGGTTTCTCCCGAGCGGTGTGAAACAACCGCAGTATAACCTGCTCTTTTTGCCATTTCAATAGCATCTAGTGTTTCTGTTATTGTGCCTATTTGATTTAATTTTATTAATATAGAATTAGCAACATTTAATTCGATACCCTTTTTTAGTCTTACAGTGTTGGTTACGAATAAATCATCACCAACTAACTGAACTTTATCACCCAGTTTTTCGGTAAGCATCTTCCAACCTTCCCAGTCTTCTTCATCCATACCGTCTTCTATAGATATTATCGGATATTTGCTCACCAATTCTGTATAATAATCAACCATTTCAGTCTGAGTAAACTTTCTGCCTTCACCTTCCAAGTTATACATTTTTGTTTCTGCATCGAATAATTCCGAAGCAGCCACATCAAGAGCCAGCATAACATCTTTCCCGGGAATGTAGCCTGCCTTTTTAATAGCTTCAACTATTGTAACTAATGCTTCTTCATTTGATGATAAATTCGGTGCAAATCCTCCTTCATCACCAACGGCCGTATTTAATCCCCTTCCCTTTAAAACGATTTTTAAATTGTGGAATATTTCAGCTCCCATTCTTAATGCTTCTTTGAAACTTTCAGCTCCTACAGGCATAATCATGAATTCCTGAATATCCACATTGTTGTCGGCATGCTGCCCGCCGTTTAAAATATTCATCATGGGTACAGGAAGAACTTTGCCGTTTACTCCCCCAAGATATTGATAAAGGGGTAACCCCAATGTGTCTGCTGCTGCTTTTGCGCATGCGATGGATACTCCCAATATTGCATTCGCGCCCAATTTTCCTTTGTTGGGAGTGCCGTCAAGTTCAATTAAAAGTTTATCGATTTCAACTTGTGCCAATGAATCTCTTCCTATTAATTCCGGTGCAATAATATTGTTAACATTATCGACAGCTTTTAACACGCCTTTGCCTAAATATCTGTTTTTATCGCCATCTCTAAGTTCTACAGCTTCAAATGCTCCTGTTGAAGCTCCGGATGGTACGCCTGCCCTTCCGTACCCGCCGCTTTCTGTCCATACTTCTACTTCAATTGTAGGATTCGCTCTGGAATCCAATATTTCTCTTGCATAAATATCTGTTATTATTGACATACTATTCTCCTTTATTCATTATGAACTATCAAACTTTTTCCTGTCATTTCTGCAGGTTTTTCGAGTCCCATAAGCTCAAGAATCGTAGGGGCTACATCTGCAAGAATTCCTTCTCTTAATTTGAAATTTTTGTTGTCAACAACTATAAAGGGCACTCTGTTGCCGGTGTGAGAAGTGATTATATCAAGGGTTTCTCTGTCAAACATTTCTTCGCAGTTTCCATGGTCTGATGTAATTATTGCTGTTCCTTCCGCCCTTATTATATAGTTTACTATTTCACCGAAACATTTATCCACTGCTTCCACTGCCTTTATAGCTGCCTCTATATCTCCCGTGTGTCCCACCATATCAGGATTTGCAAAATTAATTATCATAACCTTATACATATCCTTTTCTAATTGCTCCATAACAGTGTTTTTTACCTCAAAAGCACTCATTTCGGGCTTTAAGTCATAAGTGGGCACATCAGGTGAAGGTATTAAAATTCTTACCTCATTTTCAAAAGGTTCTTCTATTTCACCGTTAAAAAAATATGTAACATGAGCATATTTTTCCGTTTCTGCAACTCTTAACTGCTTAATGCCCAGTCTGCTTAAATATTCACCTAAGGTATTTTGCACAAAATTAGGCTTGTAAGCAATTTCCACATTTTCAATAGTCTTATCATACATTGTCATACATACGTATTTCACATTAATCTTTTTTCTGTCAAAATATGAAAAGTCATCATCAACAAATGCCCTGGTTATTTCTCTTGCCCTGTCAGGTCTGAAATTAAAGAAAATAACCGCATCGTTATCTTTGACAGTACCCAGCTCTCCGTTGTCTTTTTCAATCAATAGGGGTTTTATAAACTCGTCTGTAACTCCCTTTAAATATGAGCTCTTTATTGCCTCAAGAGGGTCTTTGTAAATTTCACCCTCACCATTTATTAAAGCATTGTATGCCAATTCTACTCTGTCCCACTGTCTGTTTCTATCCATGCCGTAGTATCTTCCCATAATTGAGGCAATGTGTCCTACGCCAATCTGTTTTGTTTTTTTCATCAATTCTTTTATGTAATTTGGGCTGCTTGTAGGGCTTACATCTCGACCGTCAGTGATGCAATGAATTTCAACATCGATTAAGCCGTTTTTCCTTGCGAGTTCAATTAAACTATACAAATGAGTATTGTGACTATGTACTCCCCCATCAGATAAAAGCCCTATTAAATGCAGAGTTGAATTATTCTTCTTTGCAAAATTTATGGCACTAAGCAATGCTTCATTTTTTTCAAACTCACCATTCTCAATAGACATAGTAATTCTGGTGAAATCCTGATACACAATTCTGCCTGCGCCTATGTTTAAATGTCCTACCTCTGAATTTCCCATTTGTCCTTTGGGAAGACCTACATCATAACCACTTGTAGATAAAGTTGTATTTGGATACCTTCTCAATAATACATCAAAATTGGGAGTTTTTGCTCTTTTTATAGCATTCCCCTCATAATCAGGTCCAATACCCCATCCATCAAGAATAATCAATGCAGTTACTTTATTCATAATTCAACCTTTCTACTTAAAAATTAATAATTTTGATAAATTCATCAGCCATTAAGCTGGCTCCTCCAACCAATGCTCCGTCAATATCGGACTGCTCCAATATTTCTTTTGCATTGGAAGCTTTTACACTGCCTCCATATTGTATCACTATATTATCAGCAATATCTGCAGTAAAAACATCTCCTAATACTGACCTTATAAATGATGACATTTCATTAGCCTGAGCGCTTGTAGCATTCCTGCCTGTACCTATAGCCCATATAGGCTCATATGCTACAACTATATTTAAACCTTCCGTTATACCATCTAAATCTTTAATTAACTGACTTCTAACAGTTTCCTTTTCAACTCCGGCTTCTCTTTGCTCCAATGATTCCCCGACACAAAGAATAGGTTTAAGACCGTTATTTAAGGCAGCTTTGACTTTTTTGTTTACCATTTGGTCTGTTTCGCCAAAGTGTTGTCTTCTTTCGGAGTGCCCGATTATTACGTATTCAACACCAATATTTTTTAACATTGGCGGTGAAACTTCACCTGTAAAAGCACCGCTGTTTTCAAAGTGCATATTTTGTGCTCCTACTTTTATTGAAGAATTTTTAAGTTCATGAATTACAGGATATAATGATGTAAAGGGCGGACAAACCAACACATCAACATCTTTATTCAATTGAGAAGACTTTAATATATTAACAAGTTTTATACTTTCCTCCACATCCTTATTCATTTTCCAGTTGCCTGCAATTAATTTTTTTCTCATTTTACCTCCTCCGCATGCAGGGGCATTCTTATTTATTATCTATTGCTTCGATGCCGGGTAACATTTTTCCTTCCAAGAATTCCAGCGAAGCTCCTCCTCCCGTAGAAATATGGGTTATATTTTCTGACAGTCCGGTCTTTTCAACAGCTGCTGCACTGTCTCCTCCGCCTATTATGGATATTGCATCTTCGTTATCTGCAATTGCTTTTGCTACTGCATTGGTCCCGTTGGCAAAGTTGTCCATTTCAAAAACACCTAAGGGACCGTTCCAAATTATTGTTTTTGAATTTCCTATTATTTCTTTATATATCTCAACAGTCTTTTCACCGATATCAAGTCCTATGTATTCATCAGGAATTTTATCAACATCTGTTGTGAAGAATTCCGTATCATTTTTAAATTCTTTTGCTACTACTGTATCAACCGGTAATATTAATTTTACTACTTTTTCTGATGCTTTCTCAATTATATTCTTGGCAAGTTCAACTTTATCTTCTTCCAAAAGAGAGTTTCCCGTATTATATCCTTTTGCCTTAAGGAAAGTATACATCATACCTCCGCCAATTAAAACATTATCAGCAATATTCAATAAATTTTCAATTACTGCTATTTTATCCGAAACCTTTGCTCCGCCTAAGATGGCAGTAAGAGGTCTTTTTGGAGTTTTTAATGCATTTCCCATTATCTCAACTTCTTTTTCTACCAAAAACCCAAGTGCAGAAGGAAGATATTCACAGATGCCCACATTTGAGGAATGTGCTCTGTGAGCAGTGCCGAATGCATCATTAACGAACAGTTCTCCCAGTGATGCCAGCTCTTTTGCAAATGTACCTGCATTCTTCGTTTCTTCTTTTCTAAACCTAGTATTCTGCAAAAGCATTATGTCTCCAGGTTTAAGCTTTGCTGCATTTGTTTTTACTCTATCATCTACTACGACATCACAGTCTTCAAAACAAACACCTCTTCCTAAGAGTGAGCTTAATCTTTGTGCAACAGGCTGCAGAGAATATTTCTTATTTGCTTCTCCATCAGGTCTACCCAAATGGGACAATAATATTACTGCCGCACCATTATCCAAAAGGTAATTTATTGTTGGAAGAGATGCTTTAATTCTTATATCATCAGTTATGTTCCCCTCTTTGTCAAGGGGAACATTAAAATCACATCTTACTAATATTTTTTTATTTTTAACGTTTATATCCTTTAAAGTTTTTTTATTCATGATAAACCTCCGTTAACGTTTATATGTCATTAAGGGTTGACCATATCTCTACGCGGTCGAAGTCTTTGGTTAAATCATCTCATTTGTCCCCAATACTTAGCTACTCTCACAAGTTGCGCTGTAAATGACATTTCATTGTCATACCAGGCAATTAATTTAACCAGCTGTTTACCGTCAGCTTCTATTATTTGAGTGGACAATGCATCAAATACACATGCATATCTGCTTCCAATAACATCGCTTGATACAATCGGGTCTTCAGTATATGCTATTGTTTCATTGGCTGCATTTTTAACAGCTTGATTTACTTCTTCAACAGTAACATTTTTTCCAAGTTCAACGGTTAAATCTACAACTGAACCGGTAAGAGTGGGAACACGAAGAGCTATACCGTCAAGCCTGCCCTTTAATTCAGGCAAAACTACTCCAACGGTCTTAGCAGCTCCTGTAGATGCAGGAACGATATTTGCTGCTGCTGCACGTCCTCTCCTTGCCATTATACCTTTTTTATGCGAGTTATCATGAATATTTTGGTCATTTGTATAAGCGTGAACAGTGGTCATAAGTCCTTTAACTATTCCAAATTCATCATTTAATACTTTTGCAAGCGGAGCTAAACAGTTTGTTGTGCATGATGCTGCAGATACAACCGTTTCACTTCCATCTAATATATTGTGATTTACATTGTATACGACTGTTTTTAAATCGCCTTTGCCCGGCGCTGAAAGCAATACCTTTTTTGCTCCTGCCTTAATATGAGCTTCTGCTTTTTCCTTGTCGTTGAATTTTCCGGTGCAGTCAATTACCAAATCAATGTCTAATTCTTTCCAATTGCAGTTTTCGGGCTCTTTTACTCTTGATGTTATTATTTCTTTGCCATCAACATACATTAAATTATTTTTGTAGGAAATTTTATCGGTCATAAAATTACCGTGCGCAGTATCATACTTTAATAAATAAGTCAATGTTTCAGCATCTGAATTTGTGTTGATTGCTACAACCTTGAAATCTTCATCCTGAGCCATAAGCCTTAATGCTAATCTTCCAATCCTGCCAAATCCGTTAATTGCTACTCTTACCATTTAATCCTCCTATAGAAATAACATTTATTATAATTCTAAATCCTTATTAATAAATCCGTTGCAATAAGGATAATATGTAACAAACAGATTATATCATACTAAATATATAATGTGTAGCATATTATAATAAAAAAATATGCATATCTTTTTGCATATTTTTCTATTAATATCTTCTCCTCATGGAAGATGACGGTATTCTCATTTCATCTCTATATTTTGCTACGGTCCTTCTTGATATATTTATTCCCTGTTCGTTTAATCTTTCGGTTATTTTTTGGTCGCTTAACGGTTTTTGCGGGTTTTCTTCATCTATTAATTTTCTTATAAAAGATTTAACGCTTGTGGATGACACTCCGCTGCCATCAGCTTCACTTAAGCTGCTTGCGAAAAAATATTTCAGTTCATAAAGACCTCTTGGCGTTTGTACATATTTACCGTTAGTAGCTCTGCTTATTGTTGATTCATGCATGCCTATATCATCTGCAACATCTTTCAAAACTAAGGGCCTTAATGCCATCTTACCTTCATCAAAAAACTTCCTTTGAAATTTTATTATTGATTCAATTACTTTGTACAAAGTAATCCTTCTTTGCTCAATACTTTTTATCAGCCACATTGATGAATTTAATTTGTCAGCTAAAAATCTACTTGCCTCTTTATCGTCTAATTCATTTACCATGTTTTTGTAATAATTGTTTATGGTAAGAGTGGGCAGGTAGCTGTCATTAATTATAATTATATAATCATCGTTGAGTTTTTCTATAGTTGCATCAGGTACAATGTACCTTATATTATCACTGTCTACTATGAATCCTCTTGACGGTTTGGGCTCCAGCATTTTTATTATATCGCAAATATTTTGCACCCTGTTAACTGATATATGGAGTTCTTTAGCTATCTTTTGAATTTTGTTTGTTGCAATATCTTCAAGATATTTTTCTGCAATAATATAAGCATTCTTATCCTGGATTCCTTTTTCCTTAAGCTGTATCATCAAGCATTCACTTAAGTTTCTGGATGCAACTCCTACAGGGTCAAAAGTTTGTATGAGCCTTAAAACTCTTTCAACATCAACAACATCCTCATTTATTAATAAACTGATATCCTGAATGGAACATCCCAAATATCCTTTATTATCCAATGATTCAATAATGAATTCGCCTATACGCTTATCTTTGTTTGTTTTGACAGTGATACCTAACTGAATCATCAAGTGGTCTTTCAGTGAAAGTTTTTTGGAAGTATAGCTTTCAAATGACTGTTTATTCTCATTATCTATATTTCTTTCATATGATTTATAACTTAAATCATCATACTTTTCAGCTAATTCTCTCCAGTCGATTTCTTCATTTTCTATATTTTTATTCATATGTTCTTCATTTGAAGAGACATCACTTTTGTTATCGACAGCTTCCAAAAAAGGATTGACTTCTAACTGCTTATTGATAAAATCAGTTAATTCTACATTATTAAATTGCAAGATTTGAATGGCTTGCCTTAATTCCGGTGTCATTATAAGCTTTTGAGTTTGGGAAAGATTTAATTCAAATCCCATTTTCATGGTATCACTCCTC
>DMWH01000203.1:0-723 GCA_003483345.1 Clostridiales bacterium
ATATTCTTATATAATCCTTCAATTGTTTTTACTTTATAACCGTAGTATTCCACAATGGATGCATCATCCGTAAATTCTTTTTCTTCAGTCATGGCTTTTTCATAGCATTCCCTGATTATGTCATAATCAAAAGCCTGAGGTGTCTGTACAGCCCTCAATTTTTTTCTGTCAAATGTTTTTACAACCATTCCGTCTTCCGATACTTCTTTTATTGTGTCCATAACGTCTATCACCGGTACGCAAGCTTTATGAATTATAGCATTTTCAACGCATGTGCTTATTAAATTATAGGAAACGAAGGGTCTTACTCCATCGTGGATTAAGACTATATTACAGTTTTTACTGACCTTTTTTATGCCCTGATAAACCGATTCAGTCCTTGTTTTCCCGCCCGGTACCACATATGCTATTTTACGGTAAAAAGGAGCGATTTCATCTTTAACGAACTCTATATCCTCCTTATTAACAACCAGAATAATATCATCTACATCATTGCTTTTTTCAAATTTATACAAGGTGGTATCCAAAATTGTTTTTCCTGCAATATCCATATATTGCTTTGGAATATCAGAGTCCATCCTTTTTCCTTTTCCGGCTGCAACTATTATTGCAGAAATATGTTTTTTGTTTTGCATATCTTCCTCCAAACGGGGCATTGGCTAATCATAATAATTTTTTAATATTCAAATCATCCAAAGAAACATCGGGAACTCCTAATTTCCT
>DMWH01000203.1:808-5521 GCA_003483345.1 Clostridiales bacterium
TGGGCATAACAGAATCCCTATAGTGATAGGATGGATGTGCAAGGAATATTTTCCCTCCGCTTTTCTTCGCTATGTTTATTACTTCCTCCGGGCTTTTCAATTCAGCCTTAAGTCCCGATTCATAAACATCCTTCAAGTGTTCGGGGATATCTTTGTGTATTCCTTTATCAATCATGTAGTTGGCTGACTTCCAGCCCCCTCTTTTTCTGTCATTCGCATATCTTTCGAAATCTTCAACACTAATATTTTTATATTTATTTGCAGCATAATTTATATAATCAACATTTGAGTTTAATTTGTTTTGATTTGTCCACTTCATTAACTCAAGCAGTTCTTTGTTTTTTATATCATAATTGTATAAATTCAAATGATATTCTTTCCCTTTATATTCAGCGGATAGTTCGGTTCCGGGAATAAAAATTAAATTGTCCTTATTTTTTAATATATTTTGCATATTTTCGATGTTTTCAACACTGTCATGGTCCGTAACGGAAAATATGTCAATTTTATTTTTTTTCAATTCATTTTTTAATTCTGTCACATCCCAAGTGCCATCAGAAGCATTGGTGTGTATGTGCAAGTCAACCTTCTTCATATTTGTCTTGTTTGATATAGCAAGCAGCTACCATATATTCCTTTCTTAGTATAGAGAATCCTCGTGTATTCTGGTATAAAACATTGTTTTTACTTCTTCAAAATCTTTGGTTTGAGCCATAATCCACATCAATTTCGTAATTACAGCCTCAATGGTCATGTCATAAGCTTGCAGAACATTATATTTTTGAAGTGCCTTTACTCCTACCTCATATAAGCCCATGTCGCTTCCTTCAAACATTACCTGGGTAGCAACAACAATTATTTTCCCTTTTTTTATAAGTTCTTCAAGTTTATTTAAAAAATTACGTTTGTCAAGAAAAGGGAGTCCTCCCGCACCATAGCTTTCAATTACTATTCCTTCATATTTATTGCCTATAAAATCAAGAACATCCGGCTCCATTCCCGGAGCTAATTTCAATAAAAATATGTTTGTGTAAATTTCCTTATAAAACTTTACTTTTTTCTCTAAATTATAATTACTTATATATTTTGTAATACGCCTGTCATCTATTATTGCCGCAACCGGAAAATTAATACTTTCAAAAGCACTGTAACTTTTTGATTTTACTTTTCTCGCCCTTGTTCCGATTATCGCTTTGCCGTCAAATACCACATATACACCGCTTATACCCTCTTCCGTAACAAACCTGAAGCTGTCAAGGAGATTTTTCTTTGCATCGGTTATATCAACATTTATGGGTTTTTGAGAGCCTGTTAAAACGATTGGCTTGCATGGATTTTGAATTAAATAAGAAAGAGCTGCTGCTGTATATGCCATTGTATCTGTACCGTGAGACACTATAAAACCATCATATTTGTCATAATTTTCCTCTATCGTTTCAGTCATCATGACCCAGTGTTCCGGTTGTATATTAGTGCTGTCAATATTTAAAAGCTGAATTGTATCCACATAGCAATATTTCTTTATTTCAGGCACATAACTTAAAAGTTCATCTGAGCTTATAGCAGGTGCCAGACCGTGTTCGGTTATCTTTGAAGCAATTGTACCCCCTGTCGCTATCATTAAAATCTTTTTCATATTCCCTCCTACCTTCCTTCAATTACCCTTTTCATATCTTCCGGCATAGGACATGTTATTATTAGCTCTTTATTTGTAATCGGATGCTTAAACTTCATTTCATAGCAGTGTAGTGCCTGCCGGTCTATTAATAAGCTTTCATTTCCATACAATGTATCACCAACAATAGGATGACCTATATGCTTTAAGTGAACCCTTATTTGGTGTGTTCTTCCGGTTATAAGCTTCAGCTTAACCAATGTCATATTATTGTATCTCTTTTCTGCTTTGTATTCAGTAATGCATTCTTTTCCTGAAGTATGAACTGTCCGGATTATATCTTCAGGATTAAGTCTGGTAATTGGAACGTCTATTCTTCCTTCGTCTTCTTCTAGCAACCCTTCCACTATTGCATAGTAATATTTTTCAACCATGCTTGACTTCATCTCGAGCACCATCTGATTGTGGATATATGGATTTTTGGCTATTAAAACAATACCTGATGTGTTCATATCAAGCCTGTTTATAAATCTAACCTTTCGTTTAATATTGTTCTTTTTGAAATAATATGCAACACCGTTTGCAAGAGTGTCGTTTTGATGAGATCTTGTCGGGTGAACAACCATATGCGGCTCTTTATTGACAACAAGCAAATCATCATCCTCATAAATAATGTCTAAAGGCATATCCACAGCATCATACCTGTCTTCTTCCTCGTCAAACTCAATCGATAATTCATCACCTGCAAAGATACTCTTGTTTAATTTCACAGCTTTCCCGTTTAACAGAATTTTGCCGTTACGCTCTAATTTTCTTGAGAGTCTACCGGAGAATTTTAATTTCTCTGTCAATATGCTCTTTACAGTTTCATCATTTTCTTGTATTGTATATTTAAGTATATTGTTAAACATTATGTACTCCTTGGAGTTTTTTTATGACGAGGACTATGCTCTCACAGCTATGACGAGGGTTGACCTCTTAGATTATATCTTGTGTTCTTATAATAATATATAAGATTAATAAAGTAAAGGGGATAATAATGAAGGAAAAAGTAATAAATATTGCTGCTAACGATGATGTTTATACAGCTGATATTAAAAAAAGGCTCATTAAAGTTTTAACCGAAAACGGCTATGATTATTACGAAGGTTTCAAGGAAGACGCACAATTAAACATTACTGTGGGAGGGGACGGAGCCTTTCTAAGAAGCGTGAGAGAAAGTAATTTTTCCCAAATACCCTTTATAGGAGTAAATACCGGAACCTTGGGTTTTTATCCGGAAATTACACCTGAAAACCTTGAAAACTTTATAATTAATTACAGAGCAGGCAATTACAAAATAAATCCCGTAAATTTAATTGAATGTGAAATTGTTTCCGCAAATTTATCCAATAAAATTTATGCTGTTAATGATATCATACTTAAAAGAATAGATATGAAAACACTGCATCTAAATGTGTTTATTGCCTCAAACCACCTGGAAAAAATAAGCGGCGACGGTTTAATAATTTCCTCCCCCTTAGGAAGCTCCGCATATAATAAGTCAGCAGGAGGAAGTTTGGTGTATCCTTCATTAAAAACTTTGCAAATAACGCCCTTATCACCAATTTTGTCAAATGCATACAGATGTTTGGAATGCAGCATAATTGTTCCCCCCGAATTTGAAATTGCAATTTATCCGGAAAGAAGAGAGGATTACTGTCTAGCTATTCTAGCAGATGGGGAAATTTATGAATACGATGATATGGAACATGTGCTTTTCCGCACATCAAAGAAGGTAATTAACCGTCTGTCAACGGGAACATTTAACTACTGGAATGTTATAAAGGAGAAATTCCTTTAAAGGAATTTCTCCTGCTTTATTACATCCTTAATATAAACTTGCTTCCTACATTAACGGTGCTTTCTACCGTTAATGAATATTTGTGCTTGTCGGCAATCCATTTAGCAATGCTCAATCCAAGCCCTGCGCCGCCTTCCCTGTGCCTTGACTTATCTGCTCTGTAGAATCTGTCAAATATTCTTTCCAAATCTTTTTCGTTGATGCCGATTCCGGTATCTTCAACAATCAATACTTTTTTGTTTTTATCTGTTTTTAAACTTACCGTTACTCTGCCTTTTTCTGTATACTTAACTGCATTGTCAATTAAAATTACAGCCAATCTTCGCATCTTGTCATAATCTGCCTTGATTATTATATTGTCTTCAATATTTGTTATGAGCTCAATATTCTTTTTTGCAGCAATCACTTCCATGGATTGGCATACATTTTCTATAACTTCCGAAAAAGAAAACTCGGAAATATCTAATTCTTCTTCATTGTTATCAGCCTTGGCAAGAATTAAAAGCTGGTCGATAAGTCTGGCCATAACCCTTGTTTCGGAATATGCATTGTCAAGCCAAATTTCATTTTCATCAACAGTGCCGTCCTCATCGCTTAAAACAACATCCAAGTTTGTTTGTATTACGGTAAGAGGAGTTCTGAGTTCATGAGATGCATCTGCTACAAATTCTCTTTGTCTTTTCCATGTTTCTTTTATGGGAGCTAAGGCCTTGCCTGTAAGCATATAGCTTAATACCAGTAAAATTACGGTGCCCGTAATTCCTATCATTATCAGTACCGTTCTTAAGAATGACCATAATATATCCTCGTTTACGGTGTTTTGATAAACCTGCACTACGCTTTGCCCGGTATAATCACTAAAATATCTTGTATAAATCCTATAGTTAAAACGACCTATTTTTTGTGTTTCATATGAATCTTTTTTTTCTTCAAAAGCTTTCTGTGCAAGCGGCTTAATATGGTCTGCTATTTTTATTTCACCTTCCTCGGAAAGAACAGGTATCATATATTGGTCATAAACAACATAACATGCATCAAGCCTCCTGTTTTCCGAAGGATTAATTTGTATATACCTTTTAAATAAAGTTCCGTTAAAGAAGTATTGCGTATAGGCAGTCTTTTTATAGTTATAAATTCTCAGGGCTTCTGCTCTCATCAGCTCTTTATTGCCGTCTTCAAATACCATTTTTGTGAATTGATATATTCCTGCGGACACAAAAAACATAAAAAGAATAAGTATAATGCCCATGTATGC
>DMWH01000177.1:0-1021 GCA_003483345.1 Clostridiales bacterium
GCAGACTGGCTTAAATCTATTTGTGTTAAGCATAACATATCCCATAGGGCAGGTACTGTTGACATAGGTGTCAGGGTTGAAGTAAGAAATGAAGTTATGGAAAAGGTAAATAATATTTTGTATGAATCGAAATTAATCGGTTATCCCCGCCCTTACAGGGATAAGGTCAGAACCTTTTGTCAGAATCCGGGCGGTTATGTGAGTCAGGAAAATTACGACAATAATCTTGCAGTTGTCAACGGGCATTCCTATAAGGACAGGAAAACAAATAATACAAATTTAGCAATTTTGAGCTCGCATAATTTCAGGAATCCTTTTAATGAGCCGATTAAGTATGGTGCAAAGGTTGCAGAGCTTTTAAACATGCTTGGAGACGGAAAAATTTTGGTTCAAAGATACGGTGATATACTGGACGGCAAAAGAACATGGGATCATGAACTGTCAAGGTCAAATGTCAGACCGACATTGCCGGACGCGGTAGCGGGAGATATTACTTCAGCTATGCCATATAGAGCCATGACGAATATTTTAAACTTTATAGAAGCATTAAATGTTGTGGTGCCGGGATTTGCCGGAACGGAAACTCTTATTTACGCGCCTGAAGTAAAATTTTACAGCAACAAGGTTGAAATAAGTACTGAATTTGAAACAAATATCAAAAATTTATATTGTTTGGGTGATGCAAGCGGCTGGACGAGAGGTTTGATGATGTCATCATTGATGGGAGTACGAATGGGACAGATATTAGGGAAGAAAACAAATTAATAGCATATGGGGACAAATTAAAACAGGTATGGGGACACACTTCTACTATAGGGTAAATCTTTGAAGTAAGAGGAGTGTCCCCAACTTATTTTTTTGAAAAAATTCATTGGGCAATCATTAAGGATTGTCCATAAATTTGGAATAAATTATAAATTTGCCAATATATTATACTAGTGTTGACAACACAAATTATTACAGGAGGAAAAATAATTTGGAATGGTATAACAAAGGCAAAAATGAAGTTTTAAAAGAACTA
>DMWH01000177.1:1106-3262 GCA_003483345.1 Clostridiales bacterium
CTGCTCATAGCAGCAGGAGTATCTGCGTTTGTAGGGGAAAGAGAAGACGCTGTAATAATTTTGGCAATTGTAGTTTTAAATGCTGCTCTTGGAATCTATCAGGAGGGAAAGGCGGAAAAGTCGGTAGAAGCTTTGCAAAGGCTTAGCGCACCCAATGCAAAGGTTATAAGGGAAGGCAATTTAACCGTGGTTCCTGCTGCAGACATTGTTCCGGGAGATGTAGTAGTGTTGGAGGCAGGAGATATAATTCCTGCTGACATAAGACTCTTTGAAAGCTCAAATTTAAAGGTTGAAGAAGCTTCTTTAACAGGAGAATCAGTTCCTGTGGAGAAGGATGCAAAAGCAAAAATAGTAGGTACCGTCGGAATAGGGGACAGGCATAATATGTGCTTCTCCAGCACAATCGTAACCTACGGTAGGGGCAAGGGTGTAGTAACATCTACGGGACACAATACGGAAATCGGTAATATTGCTGTAAAAATACAAACTTACGAAGAAGAAGAAACTCCCCTGCAAATAAAGTTAAATCAGCTTGGCAAGGTTCTTGGAACACTGACAATTGTTATTTGCATAATAGTATTTATAGTGGGCATGCTTCAAGGAAGACAACCCTTAAATATGCTTTTGACATCAATAAGTCTTGCGGTAGCAGCAATACCGGAGGGGTTGCCTGCAATTGTTACAATTGTATTAGCCATTGGAATGAACAGAATGGCAGAAAAAAATGCAATTGTAAAAAAACTTCTGGCGGTTGAAACACTGGGAGCTACATCTGTAATATGTTCAGACAAGACCGGTACCTTGACACAAAATGAAATGACAGTTGTGAAAGCATATGTTGATGACAGAATTTTGTATGTTGAAGGTATCGGATACGAGCCAAAAGGAGATGTGAAGCTCAACGGAAGGAGTATAGGTATAAGTTCGCTTCCTAATTTAAGAAATTTAATATCCGTAGGTGTTTTAGCAAATGATGCAAAACTTGATAATTCATCAGGCTTTTATAAAGTAATGGGTGACCCTACTGAAGGAGCAATAGTAGCTTTTGCGGGAAAGTTAGGACAAACATCAGAGCAGCTTAATATGATTTATCCGAGAATTGCCGAGCTTCCCTTTGATTCGGGAAGGAAGATGATGACAACTTTCCACTCAAACTATATTGAAGGAAAAATTGTTTCATTCACAAAGGGTGCTCCCGATATAGTTATAAATAAATGCAGTAAAATTGCACTTAACGGCAGAATCGTTGATTTCAACAAAGAGTTAAAAGATAAGGTAAGATCTGTAAATACTAAGTTTGCACGGTCAGCCCTAAGAGTTTTGTCAGCCGCATACAAGGTATGGGACAGACTGCCTGAGTATCTCACATTTGAACAGGTTGAAAATGACATGATATTTGTGGGTTTAGTCGGAATGATTGACCCTCCCAGACCTGAGGTAAAAGATTCCATTAAGCATTGCAGACAAGCGGGAATTGAAACAGTAATGATTACAGGGGATTACAAGGAAACAGCATATGCCATTGCAAAGGAATTGGGAATGGCCAATAATGAAGGACAGGCAATAATGGGTGAGGAGTTAGATAAATATTCAGATGAAGAATTAAGGGAAGTTGTAAAGAAAACCAAAGTTTATGCCAGAGTATCACCTGAGCACAAAGTTAAAATAGTAACTGCTTTAAAGGAAAACGGACATATTACATCTATGACGGGGGATGGAGTCAATGACGCTCTTGCTCTTAAAAAGGCGGACATCGGCGTTGCTATGGGAATTACCGGTACGGATGTGGCAAAAAACACTGCAGAAGTTATACTTACGGATGATAATTTTGCAACCATAGTAAATGCCGTGGAAGAAGGAAGAATAATTTTTTCTAATATTAAGAAATTTGTATTCTTTTTATTAAGCTGCAATATAGGTGAAATCCTTCTCGTGTTTATAAGTATTCTATTGGGTTGGAATGTTCCACTTCTTCCGATACAGCTTTTGTGGCTGAATCTTGTTACAGACAGCCTTCCTGCCATGGCATTAGGGGTTGAAAATGCAGAACCGGGTATTATGAAACAGCCTCCCAGAAGTACAAAGGAGGGAATACTTGATGGAGAAATGCTTGGAGGAATTGTATTCCAGGCAATTGCCATATCATTCGCTTCGCT
>DMWH01000120.1:0-136 GCA_003483345.1 Clostridiales bacterium
CAGCCCTTTTACATTATTGTAGCATCCATGTATTTCTTTAACCAATAATTCTCCGTATCCTTGAATACCGTATGCTCCTGCTTTATCCAAATACTCATATGTTTTCAAGTATCTTTTAATTAATCCTTCTGTAAGC
>DMWH01000120.1:175-2945 GCA_003483345.1 Clostridiales bacterium
TATACGATTGTATCTGCAGCTATAATCAGTGCATTTTCTTTATATTTTAAATAGACATTTAATGCCTTTTCAAAAGCTACCTTCATAACCGTTGTTTGGGGGTAATCAAAAGAATTTACCTTTTCTACGATATCAGGAATATAAGTTATTATGTCTACATATTTCTTCATCATTTCAATTCTTCTCGGAGAATTTGATGCCAATACTATTTTCTTCATATTAATCCTTATAGTTTTCTGAATATTATTATTCCTGCAATCAGACCGATTATTCCTGCAACAGTCAGTCTGGCGCTGAATCCGAATGTAATAGTGAAAATGTTCAAATCCAAAGTTGCAGGACCAAAACCAATTCCTTCGCCATAATTTAGTATGGGAAGCATATTTGAAAATGCCTTACCTAAAATTGTTCCTATAATTACAGATGTAAGTATGAGTAATATCAAATAAAAAGAATTGCCTTTTCTCATTACACGCCTCTCCTCCAAGTTTTAACAGTGGTTTCCAAGTTGTTTGTTACAAAAATTGCTGTATATCCTACAAAGCATCCGGTAAAAATACTTACCAATGACAATATGGGCAAATAATAATACAAGTTCACGGTAGTAAACAATATTGCAGCCACCGTTACCTGAGTTGTATTATGTGCCATTGCTCCCAAAACGCTAATCCCGATTAAACTAAAAATATTGCTTAAATACTTACATGCCAATGACATTACAATTGTGCTTACGATACCGCTCGCAATACTGTAAATAAATGTAATGGGATTTGTAGCAACAAGCATTAAAAGAATACTTCTTATTATTACAACAAGAAGAGCATCCTTAAAACCAAATACAACTACTGTCGATAGTATTACAATATTTGATAAACCTAACTTTGCTCCGGGAGCTATGTAAGGTAATGGCATCATACCTTCTATTATGCTAAGTATCAGCGCTGCCGCAGTCAAAAGCGATAAAAAAATATACCTATGGATTTTATTCATAATATTCTCTTTCTAATCAGCTATGAAATCAATTTCACTTTCGTCATTTTCGTCTACAATTTTTATAAACATTCTATTTGGAATACATACAATCATCTCGCCGTTTTTTGATATTTTGCCCTGATATATGCAAATTTTATCGGGACAGCTTGCTTCGTGTATCCAAATTTGTCCATTTTCAATATGCATTATATTATAACCTGTTTCAGATTCTATGTTAACTACATCCTTATAATCGTCGGTTAAAACATATTCTCCCACCAATTTATTGTTAGAATAAATATATGCTGTTTTGCTATTGCTGATCACGGCATCCCGACCGCCATACAAAATAAAGAAAAGACTAATAATTATTATAGATACTATAAGGCCAATATCATATTTGTTGATTTTCTTATTCATAGTATTCCTTCGTCATATTTAATAGATTATTTATTTTATCACCAATTAATTAATATTTCAAGAATGTATATGTTTATATATGTGTTTTTAATAATTATTTAAGAAACGCAAAAAAAGACTCTGAAAAATAGGGCTTGCAGGGAGAAGTATCGGTTAGGCAGTACTACTTTTCTATTACCATAAAATCAGTTACAAGCCGGGATAGTTTATTATTCTTGTCAAAACCGTAATAAGTAGGGAATGTTCCTTCATTCCAGCCGCTGGCAAAAACAATTATGTTTAGACCTTTTTCTTCATCCATAATTATATCTGCACATGAGCTGTCACTTTGTCGTACCGCATCCTTTACTTTTGTTTCATAATCATTTAATTCTTCTTCGCTCATAATATCAAGCATTTCCATGACCTTTTCATCCATGAAACATCCGAGCCCGTTTTCAACTTCATATCCCATAAATTCGTCGCTGCTGAACCCTTTTGCGGATTCACCTTCCAATAAAGCCATTTCCCATTTAACAGGCACATTTTCGTTAATTCTCAGCTCGGCGGCAACAGTTTGTTTTTTTCTTTTTCCGCATTTTCCAACATATATATTGACAGTATATAATCCCGGCTTAACATGCTCCGAAAAACATTCATCATCATACAATAATACCGGGTCTGTGGTTATTATTCTGCCGGTCAACAATTTAAGTTTCCCTGCTTCAATTTTTTCAATATTCATCCTGCCAAATACGGAGTCTATGATATGTGTATTGCCGTTTGTAATATTAAGAACATCTAAGTTTATATACATCTTATCACCTTACTTTTTTCTTTCATTTAAAATTTTTGTTAATTCATCCATGAAAGTATCAATGTCTTTAAATTTTCTGTAAACTGATGCAAATCTTACATATGCCACATCATCCACATTTTGAAGTTCATTCATGACCAATTCCCCGATAATTTCGGTTGAAACTTCATTTTGAAATGTATTGTACAATTGTTTTTCNNATTATTTTATCTCTGTTATAACCCTGCCTTGTTCCATCTCTTTTAATTACTACAATTTGAGTTTCTTCTATTTTTTCGTATGTAGTAAAACGATGTCCGCATTCTATGCATTCCCTTCGACGTCTTATTTTAAACCCATCATCGGTAGGTCTTGTATCAATAACCTTGCTCTCTGTATAATTACATTTTGGACATCTCATAAATTACTCCTTTTCATAGCAATGACAAATTATTTCAAATTACTCATGAATTTTTCATCATCAATAACAAATCTTTCGTGAGTTCCTTCTCCTATTTTTTTGTCTTCATCATAAGCTGTCACATTAAAAACCAATCTCCTTCTGTCTATTTCAATAAGCTCTGCTTCTGCCCACACTTTTTT
>DMWH01000120.1:2960-3221 GCA_003483345.1 Clostridiales bacterium
TTGGCAAAAAATTTTTTACGGCATTCATGGAAGCTGCTTCCATTAGACCAATCATCATAGGCGTTGCAAAAACTTCAGCAGCACCGCTGCCGAAAACTTTTGCGGTATCATTTATTGTAACAGTTTTTTCTTCCTTGTATTTTAACCCAACTGATAGATTTAATTCCATTATTACCTCCAATACCTGTTCTTACCGTATTATACAATAAAATAATATAAAATAAAAGAGGTTTTGAAATTAAAACCTCATAGACATTGGTG
>DMWH01000162.1:0-4110 GCA_003483345.1 Clostridiales bacterium
CGGTAGGTCATTCGCAACGAGTGCCAATTTTGGGCGACGAAAGGAGGAAACAAAATTGTGCAACGAGACTGCGGAATTTCATATGTGTTATAAAATTAAGAGGGTTGGAGGACGAATGTACATAGAAATAATCAAAGCAATAATATTGGGAATAGTAGAGGGAATAACCGAATGGCTTCCTATTAGCAGCACCGGTCACATGATTTTGGTTGAGGAATTTATAAAATTTAATGCTTCCGATGAATTTATGGAAATGTTCAGAGTTGTTATACAATTGGGAGCCATTATGGCCGTTGTATTGCTATACTTCCATAAACTGAATCCATTTGCTCCAAGCAAGACACCGAAACAAAAAAGAGATACAATGGATATATGGTTTAAGGTAATAGTTGGTGTGCTGCCTGCAGCCATCTTGGGATTTTTGCTCGATGATTGGTTTGATGAAAACTTTTATAATTATCAGACAGTAGCCATAACCCTGATTGTATACGGTATTTTGTTTATAATTATTGAAAATAAAAATAAAGGTAAGCCGGCAAAAATAAAGAGTTTTAAAGAGTTATCCTATAAAACCGCATTAATAACAGGCTTCTTTCAGGTATTGTCCCTGGTACCCGGAACCTCACGCTCCGGGGCTACCATATTAGGAGCTATAATACTTGGCACATCCAGAAATATAGCAGCCGAATATTCATTTTTCTTATCAATTCCTGTAATGTTCGGAGCAAGTGCATTAAAATTGGTAAAGTTCGGAATAGATTTTACGGGTTTGGAATTAGCAGTATTACTGACCGGTATGACAGTTGCCTTTATTGTATCTGTAATAGCAATAAGATTCTTGTTAAGATATATTAAAAACAATGATTTCAAAGCATTTGGTTGGTATAGAATTATTTTGGGTATATTGGTAGTGGGTTATTTCATGTTAATAAGCTAAAAAAGTTATTGATATGAATAAGCTACGTGTCATTCTGAGGGCTTCAGCCCGAAGAATCTCATCTTTTATAAGGAGTATGAAATGTTTGATGAAAATGTAATAAAAATAACCGAAAGGGCAATGAAGCATCTTAAGAAAAAGGGAAAGCTTCAAGTTACAATTGAAATTCCGGAAAACCGCTTAAGCAGCGAAAGCGTTCTTGTGCCCATTCCGGAAATTATTGCCAAAAAGCCGAAAGCACCTGAAAACTATCAAATTATCAATATTGGCGGAATAGACGTATATATATCTAGGACATTGGTACTGCCTAATAATGATGTAGTTATAGACTTGGATACATTCTTGGGTATAAAACTTCTCAGGGTATCGGGTTTTAAATCAAACGAAGGGTAACAAGCTTCGTAATAAGAAGATGACATGACATAAATTAAGCATGTCAAATGTCGGAAAGTATATTGCATAAAGGAAGTAATCATCAAATGAGAAAAGCCAGCGAAAAACAAAGAGCATGGAATATAATATGGAGTGTATCAGAGAATTACTCCATAACACCTGATATTACTGCATACGATGAAAGAGGTAAAGCTGATTTATATTGGAATTATATAATTGGTTCTGTTTATAAGTATTATGACTATAACCTTTTAAGAGAATTTTTCGATACTCTCAGGTATGACAGAGACTATATTTTTTATCAGAAAGTATTGTTGCTTGGACTGGAAGGATGTATCTTTGAAAAAGATAGTAAAAACAGACCGGTATTAGCCGGTCTTCGTTTTGATTACGGTAAAAAAGCGTATGAAAAAAGAGAAGAGGCAGAAGTGTTTGATGAAATTTCAGCAGCATATTTCAGCAGGGTATTCGGATATGATATGAAAGTCAGAGATAATGTAAACAGCTTAATAAATGAGCTACATTTTGACATAAATTTCAATACCGAGCAAGTAATAAATAAAATGAAACATATTATTAGTAAATATTTTGAACCTGAATATAGTAGTGAATTTTATATAAAAAAAATAAAAGATAATATGTTGCTGCGTATCTTCGGAAGAAAATACCCTTCAAGCTCCTTGATGCTTAAAAATACCGATGAAGGGAAAATCGGAACCGGCAAAATAGCATCAGGATGGTTTAAATTCAAAGAAAAGTCAGATNNACAAGGAGAGGGAATATATTAAAGATTATTTCGGAATTTCCGCAATTGCCGAATCCAAAACGAAAGAGTTGGAAAAAATACTTTGCGACGAAGCTCATGAAAGTTGCCATCTCCATTTTACAAGGGGGCAATTTGATGAAAATGATGATGCGATTTTCAGACAGAAGCAAACTTCTGAGCAAAGGGATAAAAATAAACAACATTATATAAGAAATTATATCAGGAATACAAACAACATAACAAAACTTACACAAAGAATTAAAAATGCAATGATTGTTAATTACACATATTCAATGAAGACTGAATCAGGAAAGCTTGTTACGGAAAAAGCTTGGAGGACTGTTCTTGATGACTACAAAATTTTCGTCAGAAGTATTAAAGATGAAATACCTGATATGTCCGTTGATATTATGCTTGATGCTTCAGCATCCCAGCTTAATCGTCAGGAAGTTATAGCGGAAGAGGGTTACATAATTGCAGAAAGTCTGACGCGCTGCAATATTCCGGTAAGGATATATTCTTTCTGCAACATGAGGGATTACACCGTTATGAATCTTTTCCGTGATTATGATGAAAAAAACAACAATGATAAAATTTTCAACTACTATGCATCAGGCTTTAACCGGGATGGAATGGCTCTTCGAACTGCTCTTCATATGATGAAAGATTCAAAATACAGCCACAAAATACTAATTGTTCTTTCAGACGGAAGACCAAATGATATGTTGGGCGTGACTTCAAAAGGTATTATTCCGTTGCAGAAAGAATATTCGGATGAAACAGGTGTAAGCGATACTGCAAATGAGGTTAGAAAAGGCTGGAAACAAGGAGTTTCAATTCTCTGTATTTTTACGGGAAGAGATGATGATATTCCATCGGTCAAAAAAATATACGGGCAAAAGTTCACTCGTATATTGAAGTTGGATAAGTTCGCAGAGATGGTGGGAGTACTCATTGAAAGAGAATTAATCAATAAGATATGCTAATGAATTTAGTTAACATAATAAAAATTATGTAAAGAGGAGAACAGATTGAAAAAGTTATTGCCATTTATGAAAAAATATATACAATTTGCGGTACTAAGCCCCATACTCATGATATTGGAGGTTATTGCCGATATAGCAATACCATATCTGATGTCAAGAATAGTGGATGTAGGTATTGCAAATCGTGACATTGAATATGTTATTAAAATCGGACTTATAATGATTGCGGCAGCTCTTTTAGCCATGATTTCTGGTGTAATAAGCTCACATTACGGTGCAAGAGCAGGTTTTGGCTTTGCATCGGAAGTAAGGCTAAAGCTCTATAAGAAGATACAGGACTTTTCTTTTGCAAATTTGGACAAATTTACGGTTGCATCGCTTATAACAAGGCTTACAAATGATTGCAACACATTGGGGCAGGTAACCATGATGAGCTTGAGGATGGCTGTAAGAGCTCCGTTTATGATGATATTTGCACTTTTGATGACAATAAGAATTAATGCATCTTTGACAAAGGTATTTGCGGTTTCCATACCTGTCTTGGTTATTGCATTGATTATTATTTTATCAAAAGCAAGACCGCTTTTTTTGAAGTTTCAGACACGAGTTGACAGGGTAAATGCAATTATACGTGAAAATTTAACTGCTATTCGGGTTGTAAAGTCATTCAACAGGCAGAGTCATGAAGAAAAAAGATTTAAAGAAAGAAATGACTCATTGATGCTTACTGCATTAAAAGCGATAACGCTTATTGTGTTTTTAATGCCTGTATTAAATATAATTATTTATTCTACCATAATAGCCGTGTTGTGGTTTGGAGGAAAACAAGTTGTTGCAGGCTCAATGGGAAGCGGAGAATTAATATCTTTCATTACATATATAACACAAATTTTGATGTCCTTTATGATGATGTCATTTTTCTTCATGCAGCTTCTCAGAGCCTCTGCTTCCGTAACAAGGATTGCAGAGATAATCGACACGGAGTCAGAAATTAAAGAAGTAAAAAATCCTGTAAAGGAATTGGCAGA
>DMWH01000162.1:4130-7547 GCA_003483345.1 Clostridiales bacterium
TCCACAGGCTCATCAAAATCAACCTTGGTCCAGCTTATTACAAGACTTTACGATGCAACGGAAGGCAGCGTAATTGTGGGCAATGTAGATGTAAAGCATTACAGTATAAAAACATTGCGTGATAATGTAGCCTTTGTGCTGCAGAATAACACATTATTTTCAGGAACCATCCGCGACAATATGAAATGGGGCAATGAAAATGCAAATGATGAAGATATTATTAGAGCACTTAAGTTAGCTCAAGCTTGGGAATTTGTATCCACCTATGAGGACGGATTAGACCACAAGGTAGAGCAGGGTGGAGATAATTTTTCCGGAGGTCAGAAACAAAGGCTTACAATAGCTCGAGCTCTTCTCAAATCTCCTAAAATTATTATATTAGACGATTCAACCAGTGCTGTAGATATGGCGACAGATGCAAAAATTCAGCGAGTTTTCAAGGAAGAATTAAATGATGTAACCACAATAATAATTGCTCAAAGAGTTTCTTCGATTCAACATGCAGACAGGATTTTGGTAATGAATGAAGGAGAAATAGAATCTATAGGGAAACATGAAGAATTGCTGGTTTCTTCTCCTGTATACAGAGAAATTTATGAATCTCAGCAAAAAGGGGTGGGAGTATGAAAGAAAAACAGTTAAAACCTAAAGATCCTAAAAAAACATTTATAAGATTGTTCTCTTATTTTAAATATAATATTGTCTTGTTTTTTGGAGGTATTTTCTTTATAATAGTCGGCTCCTCGGCTGAAATAGGCATAAACGGTATGATTAGTCCCGTTATTGATGCCTTGATCGGAGACAATGACAGCGGACTCTTTGTAAAGTATCTTCTTATTATGGTAGCATTGGTAGTAATTAGCTCAATTTCTCAATATATAGGTAACCTGTCAATGGCGAAATTGGCACAAAAAACAGTTTATAAAATACGTGAAGACATGTTTTCTCATATGGAAAAACTTCCTGTTTCATATTTTGACAAACACTCTCATGGNNGCTTCACAAATTCTTATATCATTTGTAACAGTTGTCGGAACATTTACGGTGATGATTATTTTAAGTCCGATTTTGACAGCCGTGGTTGCCGCAATGCTTGTTGTAATGATCTATTCAATAAGATTTGTAAGCAAGAGATCTGCAAAAAATTATCGCATGCAGCAAGCCGCATTGGGAGATATGAACGGTTATACTGAAGAAATGATGTCAGGTCAAAAGGTAGTTAAAGTATTTAACTATGAGGATAGAGCTATCGACACGTTCAGTAAAAAGAATGAAGAATTAAGGAATGCAAGCACCTTGGCCTCTACATACGGTGTTATGCTGATGCCTATTATGGGTAATCTGTCTTTTGTTATGTATGCTATAATATCAATGTTAGGGGCATATTTAGTAATGATTAACCAACTGAGTATCGGCAATATAGCATCATTCCTTCTATATACCAGAACAGTATCAAGACCCATAACAATGGTTTCAAATCAACTTAACTCATTGTTTGCTGCCTTGGCAGGAGCAGAAAGAATATTCAACGTATTGGATGAAAAAATCGAAACTGATGAGGGAGACGTGACCTTGCTTAAAGATTGCACAGGAAAGAAAGCTCTTTGCTGGATGGTTCCAAAGGGTGACGGAGATTATGAGAAAGTACCTCTCAAAGGTTTTATTGAATTTAAGGATGTGAACTTTGGATATTCGCCTGAAAAAAGAGTTTTAAACAAAATAAATCTCTATGCAAAGCCCGGACAAAAGATAGCTTTTGTAGGCTCAACCGGAGCCGGCAAAACAACCGTTACAAATCTTATAAACAGGTTTTATGAAATAAATGAGGGAGAAATACTCTATGACGGAATAGATATAAAAAGGATTAACAAGCATGATTTGCGAAGCACCATGAGCATAGTATTACAGGATGTTCATCTGTTTGAAGGAACAGTGAAGGAAAATATCAGGTATGGAAGATTGGATGCTACGGATGATGAGGTAGTAGAAGCAGCAAAACTTGCAAATGCACATTATTTTATTAAGCATCTTCCTGACGGTTACGATACGGTACTAAGTTCAGACGGACAAAATTTATCTCAGGGAGAAAGGCAGCTTTTGTCAATTGCAAGGGCTGCAATAGCCGACCCGATAATTCTTATTCTCGATGAAGCAACATCTTCCGTAGATACTAGAACTGAAAAATTAATAGCTGAAGGAATGGATAAATTAATGGCAGGAAGAACAACATTTGTTATAGCCCACAGATTGTCAACGGTTCGCAATGCCAATGCCATAATGGTAATAGAACATGGTGAAATTATTGAGCGCGGCGACCATGATGAACTGATGGCACAAAAAGGACGATACTATGCATTGAATGCAGGAACAGCTGAGTTGAGTTAATGCCAAATGGTGCCTGGCACCAATTCATGGCACCAATTCATGTATACAGGAGGTAAATATGTACGGATGGATGATTTATCCCAAGAATACTATAAATAATAAATTTGGAAACAATGCATTTGATTGGATGAAAGAAAGTGCATTAAAAAACGGTATTTCTATCGATATTGTTTTTAGCGATGATTTAATCATTTTAAATAACAACATCAAAACAGAATTTATATATAGCGGTAAAAGCTTAGAATTTCCTGATTTTGTAATAATGAGAGACTATAATTACACTATAAGCATGCAGCTTGAAAACTTAGGCATAAGGGTTATTAATTCCACTCTGNNACTCCTAAATTCTTAATCACAAAAGAAAAAAACTTTAAGTTCATTCATAATTACTTTGACAAGAGGAAGTTTGTCATGAAAGAAAACGAAGGCTCCCAGGGCAAGGGAGTTTATCTCATTGAAAACGAAGAAGATTATAATAATGTATACCATAAAATAAAGGATGAATATTTTTGTCAGGAATTTATTGAGTCCAGCTACGGAATGGATATTCGCGTCTATGTGCTGGGAGACAAAGTATTGGGATGTGTAAAAAGGGTTTCTGACAGCGGCTTTAAGTCAAACTATTCATTGGGTGGAAGAGTTGAAAAATATGAAATGACAGATTCTATCAAAGAAATCTCTCTTAAAGCCGCCAAAGCCATAGGTCTTGACTTTTGCGGCATAGATTTGCTTTTTGCAAAGGATTCATTCACAGTATGCGAAGTGAACGGCAATGCAGGATTTAGAACAATTACTCAGGTATCAGATATTGACATACCCATGGAATTATTTAAATGGGTGAAGGAAAGTTTGTAACAAATGTTACAATAATTAAGTTTAAATTGTGTTAAAATAACTTATGAATAAATCATGTATGAATAACCTGTGAAGTGTCATTCTGAGAGCTTTAGCTCGAAGAATCTCATGTGATCCTTCGCTTACGCTCAGGATGACATAAAGGTGTTAGCTTACAAGATTGAAAAAAGGAGATAC
>DMWH01000162.1:7655-9589 GCA_003483345.1 Clostridiales bacterium
AAAATTAATGCAGATGAGTTTGTAGCTCGATTAATGGAAAGAATTGAAGAAAATAAAAGAGCTCAGAAAAAATATAAAGACACAATTAGAATAACCGGAGTGCTTCCCTGCCCTGTTAAAGTTCCTTTGATGGAAACTTTTGAAAAATGGCTTAGTGAGCAAAATTTTGATTTCAATTTAAATTATGATTTAAAAGCAGCATCTATGGGAATTGACTGGATAAAAGATGAGATGAAAAACTCGGAAAATGTTCCGGATTTGTTCATATCTGCAGGTTTTGACTTATTTTTTGACAAGAACCTCTTAGGAAAGTACAAATCAGAAAATTTATTTGAAGATATAACCGGAATTCAAAAATATAACGATGATTTTTCAGAATATAATCTTGAAGACCCAAGCGGTCAGTATTCAATGCTTGGAATAGTTCCTGCTGTTTTTCTCGTAAACAAGGATGAGTTGAAAGGAAGAAAAATTCCCCAAAGCTGGGAAGAATTAATGTCGGGTGAATTTGAAAACAATGTGAGTCTTCCCATAAGCGACTTTGATTTATTCAATGCTCTATTGTTGAATATTTACAGGCTGTACGGAGAAGAGGGCATAAGAAAACTGGCAAGAATATTCCAAAAAAATATGCATCCTTCTGAAATGGTTAAGTCTCACATGAAAAGAGAAAGACCGGCAATTACCATAATGCCCTATTTCTTCACCTGGATGGTGAGAGAAGGAAGCCCTATGGAATTGGTATGGCCAAAGGACGGTGCAATAATAAGCCCTATTTTCATGCTTACAAAGAAGGAAACAAAAGATAAAACAAAGACAATAGCTGATTTCTTTGCTTCAAAGGAAGCAGGAGAAATTCTGTCTCACAAGGGTAAGATGCCAAGCGTAAATCCTGAAGTAGACAATCAGATACCGAAGGAGAATAAATATATTTGGCTTGGATGGGATTTTATAAAAGAAAATGACATTTCAAACCTAATAAAGAAATGCGAGAATATATTCAATGATACGTTAAAGGAGATGACTAAATGAATTTAGTAATAATATCAGGACCTCCTTCTTCAGGAAAAACATCCGTAATTTTAAAAACAATTGAGGCAATCAAAAAGAGAGGCATTAAGGCAGGGGTGGTTAAATTTGACTGCCTCTATACAGATGATGACATATTGTATGAAAAAGCCGGGATACCGGTTAAAAAGGGACTTTCGGGCTCCTTGTGTCCCGACCACTTTTTCGCCAGCAATATTGAAGAAGTTGTGAGGTGGGGAAACAAAGAAGGATTAGATTTATTGATTACTGAAAGTGCAGGCTTATGCAACAGATGCTCACCTTATATAAAGAATATTAAGGCTGTTTGTGTAATAGATAATTTAAGCGGTATAAACACACCAAAAAAAATAGGTCCTATGCTTAAAACAGCTGACATTGTGGTTATAACGAAAGGAGATATTGTATCTCAGGCAGAAAGGGAAGTTTTTGCATCAAGGGTTAATTCCGTAAACCCACAGGCTGTAATTATGTCCGTTAATGGGCTTACAGGCCAGGGAGCATTCGAGCTCAGCACCTTGATTTATGATGAAAATTTAAATGTGGAAACCGTAAAAGGAAGCGAACTTAAGTTTCCGATGCCTTCAGCACTGTGCTCATACTGTCTTGGAGAAACAAGAATAGGTGAACAATACCAGATGGGCAATGTAAGAAAGATGAACATAGGAGAAGAAAATGATAAGCATTAAAGAATTGGAAATGAAGAAAATCAAAGACTTGGAAGCTCAGTATCCTTTTATATTATCTTTCTTTGAAAACAACAAATTAGATGTTGAAGAATTTAAGGATTCCACCTTAATTGAATATTTAAACCATTTTACCGAAGAAGAAATCGAAGAGTGGGCAATAGATATTCCTAAAATAAAATCCGATTTAGAAACTTATAT
>DMWH01000284.1:0-298 GCA_003483345.1 Clostridiales bacterium
TATCAGGCAGATTTCTTTTTCTATTTACCAGAACATCTATTTTTTCAGGATTTTGAATTATTATGCCATATTCAGTATCTTCAGGCACCTGTTCCGGTTCAGGCTCTTTTGGCTCTTCTTCCTGGGGTTCTTTTTCCGGTTCAGTTGAAGTTTCTTCCTCATCCTCGGGTTTATTTTGATTGTTTGGAGGATTCTCCTCCTCCTGAACCTCTTGAGGAGGTAATTTATCATTATTTAATTTTTCCTTTATCAGTAATACTGCAAATAAAATAAAGAGCAAAGCAGTAACAGCAATTAA
>DMWH01000284.1:306-2835 GCA_003483345.1 Clostridiales bacterium
GGTCATAGTCACTTGCTTAACGAATGATAAACAGTTATATTTTGGGATGCCATCCTGAGAGTAAGCGAAAGATCTCATGAGATTCTTCGAGCTAAAGCTCTCAGAATGACAAAAATGTTATTCATATAAATGACAGGCTTCTGCTTAGAATGTTTGTCATCAGTCTATTTGTTTCCACATTATCAAGGCATCCTCAACAGGTTTTATATAATAGTTTGGTCTTTTCCCTACAGCAAAAAACCCATACTTTGTATACAAATTAATGGCCGGTGTATTAGATACTCTAACTTCAAGCGTCATAAAAGAAATTTCCGAGCATCTGCATATTTCAATCATTTTCTCAATGAGCCTGCCTGCTATTCCCTTGTTTCTGTACTCAGGAAGAACTGCAACGTTGGTTATGTGGCATTCATCAATAATTTTCCACATCCCCATATAAGCAGCAATCTTTCCTGATACTTCGGCGACCTGATAATATGCCAATTCATTTTTTAATTCATTTTCAAAGGATGCCCTAGACCATGGCAATGAAAAACAAATTCTTTCAATATTCATTACTTGGTCTATATCCTTAGGAAGCATTCCCCTAATAATAACTTCCCCCATATACACCTCTTACTTTCTGTTTCTTTCTGCTTGAGATAATCGCAAATATTGCGGATTAAATTCATTTGCCGAGACGATATCCCCCTGAACCGCCATTTTATAGCCAATAAAGGCTAGTGTTGATGCTTTAAGATAATTAAAAACTTCAGGTGCAAAATATGCTTTTTTGTTTAAACCATCCTCAATTCTTTTTCTGTAATTTACGGAACCGTCACCGTTAAAAATTATAGGCTCTTCATATTCATTCAGTATTTGAATCAATTCATCGATATTGCATGGAAATTGTTCTAATACTTCCTTGCATTCTCCATTATCCCATTTATATATGCCGGTATATATCCTTCCTGCTTTGGCATCCATTATAGGTACAATAAGTTTTTGCTCATCGTAGACATTGGCTGCTAATGATTTCATGGTAGGAATGCTTGCAATTTTAATATCTGCAGCATATGCCAAACTTTTTGCAATTGCAGCACCTATTCTTAACCCTGTATAGGAGCCGGGACCTTTAGAAATTGAAATAACATCAATATCGTTAATTTTAAGGTTTAATTCTCCCATCAATTCTTCGATTAAGGGCATAAGTTTTTCCGAATGAGTTTTTTTATGTCTTAACGTGTATTCTCCCAGAATTTTTTCATCATCAGATACTGCACAAGAAGCTGTTACAGATGCTGATTCAATTGAAAGTATTTTCATTGCTTAACTCCGATACCAGTTTCTCAAAAATAAATCCTTTTCCATCAATGTTTATTTCTCTTTTTGTATCATTAATTCTTTTAATTTCAATATTTATTCTTTCTTCGGGCAGTATCCCTTCGATTAGCTTAGACCATTCTATTACGGTAATTCCCTCAGAATATATATATTCATCGTAGCCCAAATCATACATATCATCTTCCGAGTCAATGCGGTACACATCCATATGATAGAAAGGAAGCCGCCCTTCATATTCTTTAATAATTGTAAATGTAGGGCTGACAATATAGTCTTTAACTCCTAATTCCTTTGCAATAAAACGTGCAAGAGAAGTTTTGCCTGCTCCTAATTCTCCATCCAGGCAAATTACTGTTCCTTTTTCAGCGCATTTTGCTATTATTCTTCCCAGCTTTTCTGTATCTTTTAAATTGTTTGCTATTATTTTCATATGAATCCTAACTTTATAATTTTACTACTAAATATTTGTAATTACAATAAATAACTTATAGAACGTCATCGCTATGAATAAGCTACGTGTCATTCTGAGAGCTAGCCCGAAGAATCTCATGAGATCCTTCGCTTTCGCTCAGGATGACATTGCCCTGGAATCCTATACCACACTCGGGATGACAATTTTGTTCTAATCATAACATTGCTATTATACATTTATATATTTTAAAAATCAAGAAATAAAGATGCCCTAACCCTATTTTTCAGATGCCCTAACCCTATTTTCCCGACCGGGATGCCCTTATCCTAAATAGAGATAGCCATCTATGGTGATCGAAGAAAATTTTATTGAACAATGTTTTTACACATGCTATAATACTATGAGTATTTATCCATATAATAATCAAAATCAACAAATTTTATTACAACTGTGTTAATTGCAAAATAATTGAATAATATTAAACAAAATAATGAAACCCGGGGAGACTNNAGCATGAGTGCCTTAGCTGAAATAATGCTTGAGGAAGGAATCAAGGTATCGGGCTCTGACAGAAGCGATTCCAAAATAATCAGAAAGCTTCAAACTTCAGGAGCAACAATTTACTTAAACCATGACAGCAAACACATAAGTAATGATATTGACTTGGTTGTATATACATCAGCAATTTCGGATGACAATCCTGAGCTTATACGAGCTAAAGAATTAAATATAGAAATAATGGACAGAGCTGAATTTCTCGGATTTGTGATGAAAAATTACAAAAATGCAATATG
>DMWH01000284.1:2846-3007 GCA_003483345.1 Clostridiales bacterium
TGGGCGGTGAAATGGATTCCTTGGGAGGTAACTTGCTTCACGGCTCATATGAACTCCTGCTGACTGAATCTTGTGAATATAAAAGAAACTTTCTAAAATTCAACCCCACTATGGAGGTAGTGCTGAATATTGAAGAAGACCATCTTGATTATTACAAAGAT
>DMWH01000284.1:3076-3279 GCA_003483345.1 Clostridiales bacterium
TGCAATATAGTAACCTTCGGTCTTGATAAAGGTGCTTATTATGCACGAAATATAAAGCTTGTCCCGGAGCCTTCATATACTCTTATGCACGGTGATGAGGAAATAGCTGAAATTAAATTGAAAGTATATGGTGAGCATAATATTTTAAATTCCCTGGCAGCGGCTGCTGCAAGCCTGACCTTAGGAATTGAACCTGAAACTGT
>DMWH01000284.1:3392-4041 GCA_003483345.1 Clostridiales bacterium
GGATTTGCCGAAGCTTTGTCAATGTCAGACGAGGTAATTCTAGTTGATATTTATGCTGCAAGAGAAATTAACACGGGTGTAATACACTCAAAGGATATTATAAATAAAATGAAGAATTATTCAAAAGATGCAATCTATGCGGGAAGCTTCCGGGAAGCTGCGGATATAGTAAGGTCAATGGCAAAAAAAGGTGATATAATTATCACCATGGGTGCCGGAAATGTGGTTGATATAGCTGATATGCTGATTGCAGATAGATAAGTGTTTCATCCTGAGCGTAAGCGAAGGATCTCGGGTTTTATAAGATGAGATTCTTCGAGCTAAAGCTCTCAGAATGACACGTAGCTTATTCATAGCAATGACGAGAGCTGTGCCCTCGGTTGACAGGGCGTCATCCTGAGCGTAAGCGAAGGATCTCATTAATTTTCTCTGCTTGTAAGATATCTTGCTAATTCAATGAGATAGATTGCTCTATTGCCGAATAGGCTCAAGCTTTTAATTGCTTCNNTCCGTGAATTTTTCCACGTCTTTTCTTGCTTCATCTGTATTTTTAAATGTAAGATATGTTGTTTTATTGTTTGCTGCATCACTTCCGATTAACTTTCCTAATTTTTCCTGAGTACTGGTAACATCCAAAATATCATCTACT
>DMWH01000007.1:0-1612 GCA_003483345.1 Clostridiales bacterium
GTTGCTCTTTCTATATCGTTTGAAGCTCCTGTTGATATATCGTCAAGAGCTAATTTTTCTGCAACCCTTCCTCCCAGCAATCTCACTATATACTCTTCCATATCTGATTTCGAGCGGTATGATTTGTCTTCTTCAGGAAGATACATTGTAAATCCGCCTGCTCCGCCTCTCGGAATTATCGTAATCATGTGAACCGGGTCCTTTGATGATGAAAGCTTTGCTACAACTGCATGGCCTGCTTCATGATAAGCAGTGAGCTTCTTTTCGTTATCGCTGATAACTTTGCTTCTTTTTTCGGGTCCTGCAATTACCTTTGTAATTGCTTCTTCGATAATATCCATTGTAATAACCGTCTTGTTTTGTCTTGCAGTCAAAAGTGCAGCCTCATTCATGGCATTTTCCAAGTCTGCAGGTGTGAATCCGGGAGTTCTTTTTGCAACTATTTCTAAATTCACATCATCTCCCAAAGGTTTCTTTCTTACATGGATTTTCAATATTTCTTCCCTTGCTTTTACATCAGGAAGTCCTACATGGACTTGTCTGTCAAATCTTCCCGGTCTCATCAATGCAGGGTCAAGAATGTCAGGTCTGTTTGTTGCTGCAATGATGATTATTCCTTCATTGCCTGAGAATCCGTCCATTTCAACCAATAGTTGGTTCAATGTCTGCTCTCTCTCATCATTGCCGCCCCCAAGACCTGCTCCTCTTCTTCTTCCGACTGCATCAATTTCATCTATAAATACAATGCATGGAGCATTCTTCTTTGCTTGNNTCAAATAAATCCCTTACCCTGGATGCTCCTACTCCTACAAACATTTCAACGAAATCCGAACCGCTTATGCTGAAAAACGGCACACCTGCTTCACCAGAAACTGATTTTGATAAATATGTTTTTCCTGTTCCGGGAGGTCCGACAAGCAGTACTCCCTTAGGTATACGTGCTCCAAGTTTTACAAATTTAGCCGGATTTTTAAGGAAATCAACTATTTCGCTAAGTTCTTCCTTTTCCTCGTCAAGTCCTGCAACGTCTGCAAATGTAATCTTTTTTTCGTCATCTTTCACCATACGAGCCCTGCTCTTTCCAAAGCTCATTGCCTTGCCTGTTCCGCCCCCTTGAGATTGTTTCATGAATACATACCACAAAACTCCCAACAATACCAGCATTCCGATTGTAGGCAATGCCTGGAGCCACAATGGAGTAGGAGGTACCGGTTCTCCGATTACCTCAATTTCTCCTGCTTCTATCTTTTCAACCAGATGGTTGTCATAAAATGCTCCTGAAAAATAAAACAATGAAGGTATATAGGAAGTAAACTCCTTACCGTCTTTAAATATTCCTTCTACCTCATTTTCGGTAAAAGTAAGTGTTTTTACGTTGTCATTTTGTATTTCAACTACAAGATCGCTATAACTTATGCTCGTTACCTGTGTCGGGGGTTCAACCATACTTTGAACAAGCATTATGATTACCACAAATATCAGAATGTACATAGCGATGCTTCTAACAAATCCTTTCAATTAAAGCCTCCTCTTAGTCTAGGACTACTATACTATAATATTAACATATAAATTTAATCAATACAATTATTTATTTTCACGGTATGGGGACACA
>DMWH01000007.1:1646-2689 GCA_003483345.1 Clostridiales bacterium
ATTTTTCCGCATAATCCAAGCCGTAACCAACAACAAACTCATCGGGAACGACAAATCCGGTATATTTGATGTCCAAATTTGCGGTTCTTCTTTCTTTTTTATCAAGTATTGTACATATCTCAACAGATGCAGGGCGCCTCGACCTTAAATTTTCAGCAAGGTATGCCAATGTGAGCCCCGAATCTATAATATCCTCTACAATCAACACATGTCTGCCTTCAATACCCGTATTTAAATCCTTTAATATTCTAACTACTCCGGACGATTTTGTATTCGAGCCATAGCTTGAAATAGCCATAAAATCTATATCTAAAGGCAATTTTATTTCTCTCATTAAATCACTTGCAAAAACTACCGCACCTTTCAATACACAAACAATCAATAAATCCTTACCCTTGTAATCCTCCGTAATTTTTGCTCCAAGTTCAGCTACCTTTGACTGTAATTCTTTTTCTCCAATCAGAATTTTCTTAATATCATTATTCATTTTGCCTCCCCAGTGAAATATTCAGAATTTTTTTAGTTGCAGCTGATACCTTGTATTTATCATTAATTCTATAGCCCTCAAGCCATATTATATTTTCATCATCTGCAATTATCAGTTTTGTATCTCTTTCTTCTTTCGGAATTTTCAAGTCAATAAAAATATCTTTTATTTTTTTGCTTCCCGTCATGCCGCAGGGTATCATCGAATCCCCCGGCCTTCTGTTTCTTGCAACCAAGCTTCCTTTTATTAAATTATAATCAATACTTACTATATCCTTGTCCTTAATATTTACTTCAGACATATCTTCTGTGTCTGAAACCGTTGCAAATAAAGTTTTATTTATTTCCTCAATGTAATTTAACCTGTTCAAAACAATATTATATTCAAAATCCGGTACTTTTTCAACTGTTTTATTGACAATAAAATTATTATAGCTTATTTCAACCGTAAAACCATCGGTTAAATTAATTCTTTTGCCGGTTTTTCCCGAGCTTATTAAATTGATGGCACTGTCAATATGTTTCATCTCAATATTTACGGTATTGCCTTTCAATTC
>DMWH01000007.1:2718-11132 GCA_003483345.1 Clostridiales bacterium
CCTCTGAGAATTTTGATTCAATATATTTTTCGATAATTTTTTTGTCTCTTTCCATTGCTTCAGACATTCTGTAAAGGGAAGATTGAATGTTTGGATTAAAGTTTTGCTCTAGGTATGGAATTAAATTAAGTCTTATTTTATTTCTTCCGTATATATCCTGAGTATTTGTAATATCAATACAATATTCATAATTATTTTCATGCAGATAATTCATTATTTCATCTCTTGAAATATTAAGCATTGGCCTAATTAAATTATCCTTTTGAAATGACATTGCGCTTAACCCGTCAATTCCGGTTCCTCTTATGATTCTCTGCAGTACTGTTTCAGCCTGGTCGTTCAAATTATGAGCAAGTGCTACCTTGCCTTCCCCAATCTCTCTTAAATTTTCCTTGAAAAAATTATATCTTAAAACTCTCCCTGCTTCTTCTTCGGTTACTTTTAGCTCCTTAGCATATTCTGTTGCATTTTTTCTTTTTACAAAAAGTTTGATACCATATTTGTCACAAAGATTCCTGACGAATTCTTCATCATGCATTGCATCTTTGCCTCTGTACATATGGTTGATATGAGAAGCATACAAATTAAAGCTTAAAGTTTCCCTAAGCCTTCTTAAATTGTGAAACAAAAACACCGAATCGGGTCCTCCGGACAAAGCAATCAAAATATTTTCTCCGGGAGATATTAAATTTTTCTCTAGTATATTATTTTTAATCAAACTATGCATATTTTTCCTCAATGTTATATAGCATAAATTATACCACAAATATATGATTTTAAAAATATTTTTTCAAAAAACTTAAAAAAAAACGGGAAATTCCCGTCTCCTGAAGATATTTTTCATGGTCAGGATCCTCTTTCTCAACCCATATAAAATCAATGTAAACCTTACTTTTCAAATTCTGTAAATTTTGGTATAATATATATGGACTCAAGTATAATAGGAGGATAAATATTTATGGAAAAATTATTAGACTTTATTTCGAAATATTATACAAGAATTCTATATTTTCTTTCTTTGCAAATTTTTGGATTAGTATTTTTTAAAATTTACGGCTATCAGGATTTTAAATATTTGTTTATTATTTCAGATATAGTCATATTTGCTTACCTTCTTTCAGTGTTTGCTAATGAAGTTTTGAATATTAGAAATAAAACATTAGATTATATTTTAGTTGGTATAGCTATATTCATTATTATTCGGCTCGTTTATTTGGTAATATAAAAATACAACTTTTGGCAACCAAAAATGCAAAATTACCAGTACAAACAATGTTACCTCATTAATGAGTTTTCCATACTATAACTCTTACCTGTAAAAATCAACATATACGAATGATGTGCAAGTCAAAAATGGGAGGTTGGAAATTTATGATAGACTTTATTTTGGAATATTATATAACAGTTATATATTTTTTTTCTTATCAAATTTTGGGAGTAATATTGTTTAAAATTTCCGACTATAAGGATATCAGATATTTGTTTATTATTACAGACATAGCCGCAATTGCAGGCTTTCTTTTACTGTCTACTCATAGAGTTTTGAATATTAGAAATAAAATATTAGATTATATTTTAATTGGCATAACTATATTATTTGTTTTCTTTTCATTTATATTTTGTTTGCAAGCAATAATAAAGCTGTAGCTAACAATACAGCTTTTCCAATAATTTCTCAATAATTCTCCTCAAAAATCACATGAAAAGAGAAAATATAGAAAATAAAGTCCTTCCGTCATTGATAGGTAAAAATATAGATCTTCCTTCATCCGAGAATCCACCAACCATTTAACCAAGCGACAAGCTCAAGTTTTTCCATGTTTTAAGACGTTCCCAATTACCCCTAAAATTTTCCCATATTTAAACCCCCAAATTCCCCATTAATTTTTCATCGAGCAGCGATTCAGGCAAAAAATAAGTTCAGCCGGTATCCAGTTAATGGAAAAACATCGGGAAGAAAACCGGGGGAAAAACCGAGAAGAACCTGATTAAATCAATACTTAAAGTAAATTTTTTAATATCGGAAAAAAGAAAGAGGAAAAGAAAAACGGTCACAAACGGCTTAAATCAACGTTTACAGCTTCTAAAATGCATGAGCGATGCCAGAGGAAGCAAACCCAAAAAAGAGAAAAACAGGAGCAATTCAATGCCTTTAGGGGTTAAATGCCTGATGAAATTAATTTTAGAAAAATATGAGGGGGACTTAAGATATGTTCGAGGAAGGCTAGATCGACAAATAGGAATTTTGTCTTGCATATTAGAACTGTGAATTATTATTGGCAATCTCTAAAGGTAGATTGCTAATATTTTAAGGTGTAATGCAATATATACTTGTCATTTAGGAATATATAAGTTACAATACAAAATATAGGAGGGTTATATGAAAAATAAACGAATGAAAATTGCTCGTATTGAATGTGATATGAACCAAGAAGATTTAGCAAAATTAGTTGGTGTAACAAGGCAAACAATAGGACTTATTGAAGCTGGTGATTATAACCCGACACTAAATCTATGTATAGCAATCTGCAAAGCACTAAACAAAACATTAAATGATTTATTTTGGGAGGAGTCATATGAAAAATAATAAAATTCAAGATGAAAGAATACTTTTAGCAAGAAGAAAAATACAAAGCGATGCTTATGGTTGGCTTGTATGGGTGTTAATGATTTCTATTATTGTACAGCAATTTTTTATGAACGCTCCCTTTGCACAATATGCAGTTGAATTTTTTGCCTTAATAGGGTGTGGCTTATATGTTTCAATCCGCCATTTTAATGAAGGAATTGATATTTTCAGTCCAAAATGTGATGGTAAGAAAAAATTGTTATTAACCACAATTATATCAGGTGTTGTTTCGGTAATCTTTTTTGCGTTGCTAAGTGGCAAATATGATATCAAAACTTTGACATCATACTTTGTGAGTTTTGTTCTTATCTTCTTTGTATTTCGCTCAGCGATAATATTTATAAACAAGAAAAAGCAGCAAACTATTGAGAATAAACTAAACGAAGATGAAATGAACGAATAAAATAGTATTTAGAATGATGAAAAACACAAGACTAATGCTCATGAATAGCTCTCCTTTTTGGCTGGAAAAAAAGTCTAATTCTTTCAGGCTGACCTGCAATCCATGGATTTAAGTATACCTCGTACATTGACTGAATATTTGGGTATATTTGAATATAATAAATATAAGCATTATAAAAACCATCCTTATAAATACTTGCTGCATAGTATTCATTGGGAGTCGTTAACTCATTTAACGGAGGTAAAGTTATATTGATTATTCCATAATTATCTGTGTAAAGTTGTACAATTACTAAACCTGCCGCACTTTCATTATATACTCCTTCATATGACATTTTGTAAATTTTAACTAAAGCATTTGTTATAGGTGTGTTTATATTGTCGGTTACTTTGATTTCTAAAGAACCGGTTCCATTAGCATTTAATTTATAATAAGAACAAATCAGATACTTCACCTTTTCATTTCCTTTCTCTAAGCCTTTATTATATCTTATGCCGTTTAGTAGCATAAAGTTCTTTTTCCAAAGTCACTGTATCCTATAACGGTATCAAAAAAACAGTTTAATATTTGATAAATGGATTAATATCGAAATAACTGAAAAACAAGCAACAACACTTATGAAAATAGGTCGAACCAAATTTTATGATTTTAAAAAAGTATACTTAGAAAATCAGGGAAAAATGGTAAATGAATAATTGTTGTTTTTAACTCTTCACATGCTTTAATATTCAAGCTGAGTATTTAAAAATAATTTATCTACATAAAGTTAAAGGATATTTATATAGGCAGTGTGAAATAGTTTGGTATCATCATTCTATAGACATATACTTGTTATATTTACATTTTGACGTATTTCGTATTCCTTTAACCTTAATATTACATAATTTCTAAATGAACTATATTGCATTCTCAATTAGCAGAAGGCTGACATAAATATAATATTAGAGAATTAACAAAAATATTTATAAATTATATACAAAAAACAATCGTTTGTACTATGTCAATAGCAAATAAAGTTCTTCCCTTGTCTCAAAACCTCTCAATTCCTTGAATTTCTCCCAAAAACCTCTAAAATTATTCAATTTAAGTCCTTCCCTCAAAATACAATATTTCCCAGTATTTTTTCAATAATTCTCCCCACAAATTGACCAGTGACCGACTTTTAAGTAAATAAAGTTCTTCCGTCATCTTCAAATTTAAGATAAATTATAAAGGTAGTTTGGAGAAAAAATTATAAGATAATAATTGTAAAAAGACCGGTAGGTTTCTACTGCACCTACCGGTCAGGGAAAAACTTTATTTTACTATGGAAGAACTTAAGAGACAAGGGAAGGACTTTATTTTCTCCTAACAAAACGAAGGATGACAAAGGCTTATCTACCTAACCGACTTTTGTAACCAATACTGTCATATCGTCTATTATTTTATCTTGGCCTCTAAGTGCATAGCTTAATATGGAATTTGCGACAGTTTGAGGGTCTTTTCCCGCCAGTAATTCCAAATATTTATCTAATGACTTTTTAGGGTCTAGGCTTATGGAATCAATAATTCCGTCGGTAACCATTACCACCATATCTCCAATATTGATTTCTTTTTTAAAGGAGCAGTATTCAAAATTATCAAGAATTCCCAGGGGAAGGCTCTTGCCGCTTATTTTGTCCACATTTTTGCCGCTTATTATATATGAAGGTGCAGCTCCCGCCTTGTACAGCCTTATTTCCTTTGTTCCGTAATCTATTACCGTAAAATCAAATGTAACGTATCTTTCGTCACCGAGTTTAATCATCAGTACCGAATTCAATGTTCTTAATATTTGTTCTTCNNGTGAAATCCGAGTATAAGAACCTTGACATCAAATCAACCGCGCCGTTACTTTCGCAGTATGCTTCTTCTCCCGAGCCGATGCCGTCGCAAAGAACGGTATAATACTTGTCTGCTCTTCCCGCGTATGCAAAATTATCTCCCGACACCGTTGAGCCGTCCTTAACAGCTGCTGCACTGTATGTTCTTATTTTTATTTTTTTAATATTTTTAAATTTTAATACATAGTAATTTGGTGATATAATAACCTTTTCGACACATCTTAGCTTTGCACCCGAAATATTCCTAACAATTAAGGCAATTGTATTTTCAGCTTCTTCAGGTGTTTTATTTGTTTTAACCGTCATGCTTACCAATATGGAAGATTTATTGCAGGATATTACTTCAAGAAACTTGACATTAATATTCTGCCATAAAAGCTGTTCTTTAATTTTGCTTTTTGCTTCATCAGAAAATATACTCAAATATTTGCTTTTCTTTTTGTTTTTATTCTCGGTTACATATGAAACGGTTGAGGCTGCTTCTCCTTCTGCATTATTATTATTATTAGCTTTAACTTCTTTTTTCTTGTTTTCTCTTTGATTTTTTTCTGATTTTTCTTTTATTATTTTTTTTATGGATTTAATTCCTTCGTTTATTAAAATTATGGCACTAAAAATAAACATTGTTTCAAATACATTAAGCATGAATTCGTTGGTATTGAACCCTTCGGAAACCAAGATAGCTGTTTTTGAAAAAAACAATACTGCAGCGGAATATCCGGATATTAATAATATTGATTTTTTGCCTTCATTACGGAAATTAAAATAGTATCCGAAAATGGCCGTTAGCATAATGATGTACACAAAATCAAAACGTACCGATAAAATTGCTGCTATGCACACAAACAGTATTGAAATCCAAGGACCCTTAATGTGACAGTATGAGCTTAATACAACAATGGCAAAGGGAAATATTTCATTGATTATATTCTGCCTTGAAACAAAAAAACACACCAAAAGCAGCAGCCAATTCTCTTTGATGTGTTTAAGTTCTTTCTTTAATGTCTTAGTGATGATTAAATCATATTTTTCATCCTGTGTTCTTCCAATCATATTTTCACCCCTCGTTTCCGCTATGGTATCAAATATGATTGTAAAATACTGTCAAAATATGCTTAAATCATAAAAATTTATTCATTTATCAAGTCTTTTTGAGAGCCTATCCCTTGAATAAGCTTATTGTCATTTTTGTTTTTATCTATGTATATTGTTTCATTGGGTTTAACCATCTTATATTGGTCCCTTGCTATTTTCTCAATTATTTCCATGAGAGTTTCTTCTTCGTTTAATTTTTCCACGTCGCTTTTAAGCTCCAATGCCTCCTTTTCAGCTTCAGCCTTTATAGCTTCCTTTTCTTTTATCTGGCCGTTCAAATCCAAAAGCATTTCATATTGATTAAAAGCAGTGAATGCAAAATATATAACAAATATTAAAAACAGAAAATTAATTACATTGAATCTTCTTTTTTTCTTTATTGGAGCAGCCAGCTTTTTAATTCTCTTTTGTTCTTTTATTTCTCGTTCTTTTTCACGAAAATCATAATGATTAATCTTTTTCTTCAATTCTATGATTCTTTGGTCTTCGTTCATCTGAGACTACTCCTTTCTTTTGTAGTTTACAGGTTAGGGCAACCTTATCTTAGGCTCCGGGCGACAATCTTCTTTTTTTACGTTTTTTTAATTGCCTCTTCCGTTTTTTCCTATTATATATCATTTTTTTATTTTTGAAAACCTTTTTTAATTTAAATTTCAAGAATTTATATCTTTTTTTAAGTTTTTCTTCAACTTTATGGTATTTTAGCTTCAAAGGATACAAAAAAATCTTTATTTTTCTAATTATAAACTTAATCGGGTCTATTAAAAGATGTAAAACCGTTTTTATAACTTTTATAATAGAGTCAATTATAAATATGAAAAGCTTTAAAACATAACTGCTGATTCCGTAGAAATACAAGAGAGCACCCGCTACAAATCCCATAAGAATAAAAAATCTGACATTGCCGTAACTGATGTCTAAGATTAACCGGGTGCTTATAGTTATGCTGACTATCCAGTATAAAATGTCACCTATAACAGTTCCTGTTGTTTTAAACTTGCCATAATGCCTTATAAGCCTGTAAATATCCCATATAAAACCAAGAAACATACCTGCCATTATTGAAACTGCAAGCATGTATTCCTGAGAATAAGGTAAATAGTCCATATTATTTGAACAGTCTCTTTACTAAGCTCACTTTTTCTCTCTGTCCTTCATATTCAGAGAAAACCAGAGAATTTATTATACCTTTTACCATAAGTTTGCCTTCATCAACATTTAGCTTGCTTATGGCTAAATTTTCTCCCTTTATGGTAAGTCTGCCCTTTGTAGTGATAAGCACAACTGTTTCGTCATTGAAGTTATCTACTCCTTCAACACCGGTGACATTTAATATTTCTTTATTTTCAAGTACTAAACTTTGCATAATTTTTTCATCCATGAACATTCCCCCCTCAAATATATTATATGTCCATGGAATTTTATTTATGACAGATGACAAGGGGACGGGGGTACTGTCATCTCGCAGTCTCATTTGTTATGTTTTTCTTTGTATATTTCCTTTGCAATTCTTGCATTAAGAATACTTTTTTTCAAAGATTTAACACTTTGTCTCGTTTTAATCATTTTACCTGACTTCATTTCTATTACCGCCTTACCGTCATCGTCATAAATATTTTCTATAGAATTTACATCAAATAATCCGAAGGCAGCATCATGATTAAACATAGGTTTTCTAACATTGACGTATATATAAATAAGATTTTCATTTACAACCAGTGGCACCTTATTGGTAATTCCCAGCTCTTGTCCGTAATTTATACGATTGTGATACAAGCTTATATTATAATAATCTGCTAATTTCTTTGTGCATGTTTCAATTGTTGCAGTTTTTATATAAGATGCCTCTTTTGTTATGATTTCCGTGCAGTTTCCTTTGTCTTTCACGTAGACTGGCAGCATTGCCTCTATTTCATTGAATTTTATTTCATTTTTCATATATTTTCATTTCCTTCAGAATAAAATTTATTGATATTTTAACATTTCGGGTTTTTCGGAATTTTATCAATTTCAAAGACAGTTTTTGGTCATTACCATTTACATGTAATTTTATTAAACCGGTATAATAAGCCGGGTGATGAAAATGGACTCTGACATTAACTATATTATTCATAAATCTTTAAAAGGGGACAAGATTTATCAGGAAATATTGCTCAAAAAGCTAAATCCGCTCATTTTTAATAATATTTATAAATATTATAAGGCTTCGAATCCCCTTGTCGAAGATTTGCTGCATGAAGGTTATATCATAATTCTGCAATCATTAAAGGATTATGATGCAAAAAGAAATGTTCACTTTCTACAGTATGTTAAAATAAGGCTATTTTATTTTTATAAAAACTATTACAAGAAAAGTATTAAAAACAATACATTAAGCGTTGAATATTTAAATGAAACAGGAAAGGAATTTAAAAGCGATAGTCCG
>DMWH01000295.1:0-383 GCA_003483345.1 Clostridiales bacterium
TTGGGCATATATTGTAATGTCCTGATATTGTGAAGTCGGTCGGCTAATTTGATTATAACAACCCTTATGTCCTTTGACATTGCCACTATCATTTTTCTTAAAGATTCTGCTTGGCGCTCTTCTTTGTTCCTGTACTTAACCTTGCTCAGTTTTGTGACGCCATCCACCATGTTGGCAATTTCCTCGCCGAATTCCCTTTTTATTTCATCGAAAGTTATTCCCGTATCTTCCACTACATCGTGCAAAAGACCTGCGCAAACAGTCTGTACATCCATGTGTAAGTCAGCCAAAATGAGCGCAACATTATAAGGGTGAATAAAATATCTTTCACCCGAAAATCTTGTTTGTGCATTTGAATGTGCCATTTCAGCAAAATTATATGC
>DMWH01000295.1:474-2034 GCA_003483345.1 Clostridiales bacterium
ATTAATGATTCCACCCTGTATTCTTTTAGTTTTTCTCTTCCTTTTAAATCCTTCAGCTCTATCAGAAAACCAAGTCCGGCAACTTCGCCGCCTAACTTTTCAACCAGTTTTGCAGTGGCGTACATGGTTCCTCCCGTAGCCAACAAATCATCAATTATTAATACCTTCTGTCCTTTTTTAATAGCATCCTTATGAATTTCCAAAGAATCTGTGCCGTATTCCAATTGATATTCATATTTAATAGTTTCTGCCGGCAGTTTCCCGGGCTTTCTTACAGGTACAAATCCTGTTTTTAACAAATATGCAAGAGGTGTTGCAAATATAAAGCCTCTTGATTCCGGTCCTGCAATTATGTCGACATGAACATCTTTAAACCTTTGTGCCATTTCTTTGACGCATTCATGCAGGGCTTCAGAATCTTTCAGCAAGGTTGTAATGTCTTTAAAACTAATCCCCTTAGCCGGGAAATCCTCTATAACACGAATTTTTTCCTTTAAATCCATTTCTTCCTCCAAGCATTTATTTTTTTATATACAATATGTCATTTTTTAAAGCAAACTGAATATTATCAGCCTTTTTTAACATGCATATTATTTCCTCTGCTGTTATTTTTGTATTATATCTTTTATTAAGTTTTTCTACAAGTATAAATAAATCCGTCTTAATTATTTTGGATTTTGTTTTGTTAATCAGAAACTCCAATGCTTTCAGTTTATTAACATCAATTTTGTAATCAAATTCTTCATGCTCCTCTACGTCATGTAAAAAAAGCTGTAAGCTTCTGCTGCCGTTATATATATTTTCACTTAAAGATACAATGTAGGATTGAGGCATGGTAAGTATTTTTTCAAGTATTCCGATTTTGCAGAACCCTATTACTGGAATGTGCCTGTCTCCGTCAGACAGCATAAAAGATATATGTTTCCCTTCTTTGCCCACTTTCCTAATATTTTTTATCGACACATCTCTTAGGGCTAACAAGGGTTTCGGATTGCCTGAACCGAAAGGCTCAAATCTGTTTATTTCATCATAAAGCCTTAAATTTATGTCTGATATATTCAGAATTGCATCTGCTCTAATTTGATTATATTCATCGTCAGTAGTGGAGCTGATATAATTGTTCAGTTCATTTGTGAAGGAATTAATATTTTTTCCCAAAATGGTAAGACCTGCCGCTAATTTATGACCCCCATACTTTTCGAGATAAATATCTGTATGCTTAAATGATTCAAATATATCAACATGCTCTACACTTCGAGCTGAACCTTTTCCTATTCCATCCTTTACGGATATAACAACACAGGGCTTATAATATTTTTCAGTAAGTCTTGAGGCAACAATGCCAAGCACACCTTCATGCCAATTATCCCCGTATACTACCATTACATTATTTTTATACAGGAAATCAGATTCAATTTTCTTTATTGCTTCTTTATATATTATATTTTCTGCTTCTTTTCTTGCATTGTTTAAACTGTCCAGCTCAGATGCAAGCTTTTCTGCTTCTTCTTCATCTTTTGTAAGCATGAGCTTAATTGCTTTTTTTGCAGTATCCATTCT
>DMWH01000295.1:2114-5014 GCA_003483345.1 Clostridiales bacterium
TTTACCAGATCAACTATGTCGGCAATAGTGCCAAGACATGCATATTCCAGGAGCACATCCTCAATATTATCTATTTTTAAAAACTTATTTAAATTTATCAAAAATTTAAAAGATAGCCCGGCTGCACATAAATGCTTGTTTTCGGACGGACAATCTTTTTGCTTCGGATTAATTATGGCATAAGCATTGGGAAGCTCTTCCCTGCTCTCATGATGGTCAATTATAATTACATCTTTATCAAGCTTTGTAATTTCGTCAATTTTTTCAATTTCAGCTATGCCGCAATCCACGGTTATCAGAAGCTCAAAATTTATTTCACCGCTTTTAACACTGTTAACAAAATCGGAGCTTATTCCATATCCTTCGCTTTCTCTTTCCGGAACATAATAATTGACATAAGCACCTGCTTTTTTTAAAAAAACAACAAACTGGCTGATGGAAGTAACTCCATCAACATCGTAGTCGCCGTAAATCAGAATCCTGTCATTATTATTAATTGCTTCAATAACTCTTTTGCAGCCCTTATGTAAATCTTTGTAATTTTCAGCTCTTTCAAAATATTTGAAGTTCGGTTCAAGAAATTGCTCTATATCATCAAAAGATTTTATATTTCTGTTTAAAAGTATTTTTGCAGATGTTTTAGAAAGATTAAACCTTTTGCTGATTCTTTCTATTTCATCATTATTATATTCATTGACTTTCAACTTCACTGGTTTCATTGTCTATCTGTGCAGCACCTTCATCTGTAATTACCGTATCCCCTTCAATTTTTTCAATATTTTGAGCCTTTAAAATTTGTATTTCTTGGTTTTTAGCAACTAATTCCTCATCCTGCAATTTAATTTTGTCTTCAAGCAGGGTAACTTTTTTACTGAACTCGGTTATTTCATTCTGAAGCCTTTGTTTTTCGGTTTCAAGAGCCTCTATATTTGTTTGGAATTGAGCTTTTTCTGATTCTAATGCTTTCATATCTATTTCATGCTTAGCTTTTTCGCCTTCAAGAGTTTTGAGTTTGTTCTTTAATTCATTATACTCGGATCTTTTCTTAAATTGTCTGGTAGTACCTAATATTAAGACTACCACGGCACCAAGAATCAGACAAATCATCATTATTACAGCTAAGGGCATTTCATATCTTGCAAAAAATAAATCAACAGGAACCGGTGTTCCATTTTGTATTGCAAAAATCGCAACAAAAATCGCAATTATAAGAATTACTATAAAACCAATTTGCATATTAATACTCCTCTCTTGTCTTTATTTTTATTATATCTGTATTATACTATATTACCATATACAATTACCACTGTTTTTTTTACAGGTATGGGGACAACCTTTAATTGAAGGAGAGTCTTAATTTATTTTAGCTTTTATATAAATTGCGCACTCTATTCGTTTTTTTTCTAACTCGCATCCAACATCATATGGGACAGTAAAATCCTTGTTAAAATTATATGCATTGGCATGACAACCACCGCTGCAAAAGTATTTTGCCCAACAATCTCTGCACGCAGGTTTATCATTTACCGATACATTTTTAAATTTATCGGCAAGAGCCCGATTTGTAATACCTTCCTCAACATTACCGATAATGAATTCTTCATTACCTACAAATTGATGACAAGGATACAAATCACCTGACGGGGTTACGGCAACATATTCAGTTCCTGCTCCGCAGCCAATGGATCTTTTATAAATGCAGGGACCTCCCTCCAGTTCGATATTAAAATGGAAAAACTGAAACCTTCTATCTTTACTTTTATATGATTCAATATAATATTCAGCTAATTTTTCATATTCTTTTTTTAAAATATCCACATGCTCTTTTTTTAGTGCATATTTTTCTTCATCCTTAGCAACAACGGGCTCTACAGAAATTTTATCAAAACCTAATTCTCTCATATGCTTAACATCTTCCGAGAAGTCTAAATTATTGGAAGTGTATGTTCCCCTGGCAAAGTAATCCTTACTGTCTCTTTTGCTGATGAATTTCTTATAATTATCAACTATTAAGTCATAGCTCCCTTTTTTATTTATTGTTTTACGCATTCTGTCATTTGTTTCTTTTCTTCCGTCTATGCTTAAAACAACATTGTCCATATTTTTATTAATATAGTCCATTTTTTCTTCATCTAAAAGAACACCGTTGGTTGTAACGGTAAATCTGAAATGTTTGTTATATTCTTTTTCCAAGCTTCTTCCGTAATCAACCAATTTCTTTATTGCGTCAAAATTCATGAGAGGTTCTCCGCCGAAAAAATCTACTTCTAAGTTTTTTCTGTTACCGGAGTTTTTCACCAAGTAATCAAATGCCTTTTTCCCTGTTTCAAAACTTAGAAATGCCTTTTCTCCCTTATATGTCCCTTGTGAAGCAAAGCAGTATTCGCATCTTAAATTGCAGTCGTGGGTCATATTCAAACACATTGCTTTAATTACCGGCTTGATTGTATTTACATATTTAATATCTTCGGTATAGAGCATTTTATTGTCTATTAAATATAGTATTTCCGATAGAGCCTCTCTAACTGAATTTTCTCCGTATTTATTATATAACTCACTGTATTTGTCTTCATCCTTAAATTTATCATTCATTAATAAGTCATATACTATCTTATCAACGGCATGTACCAGTCCGGTGTTTGTATCTATTGCAAAATATAAATCTTTTATATTAAATATATGTATCATACTTCCTCCTAAATTTTGCTAATTAAAAATAAGTCATCCTGAGCGAAGCTCTGTAGTGTGCCTCATACCTCTTACAGGGTTAGAGTGCCTCTCAAGCTGCGCCTTCAGAATGACAAACTCTGTCTAAACAATAAACTACAACTACAATTATTCTTTTTCACATTTTTGATTTCCGACAGTACAAGATGTCTTGCAAGCTGACTGACATGATG
>DMWH01000114.1 GCA_003483345.1 Clostridiales bacterium
CAAATATGGCATTGATTTGATAAAGGCAATATTTAAAAAAAGAAGCTTTTGCTGTTATGATATGTTTGTTACGATAATGCCTGCACTATTCCTGACATTAATAAGCGTAGCGGTAAATTTGACTCTCTTTTTGATAGGTTTGATTAATATAGAAACTTACCCTGAACTAATGAATGAAACAATAGGTGCAATATTGTTATCAGTGTTAAATTCCTATATAGTACTGTTTATATTAGGGATTATCACAACCGTTACCGAATGGAAAAATATAAATTCATCCTCCCTAAAGAAAATAAAATACATATTTTCATTTCCGATATTTATTTTTACCTATATACCTATTTCAATAGTTGCATTATTTAAATTTAAGAAAATTGAATGGAAACCTATTACCCACAGCATCGTTAAAACAATCGAAGAAGTTCGACAATAAAAGATGCCCTAACCCTATTTTTTCAAGCCAAAGCGCAGAAAAAATAGCGGTAGGTCATTCGCAACGAGTTCCCAAAATATGCGACCGGAGGGAGCTGATATTTTGGTGAACGAGACTGCGAGAATTCTGGAGAATTCCTTATTTAAATGTCCAAAATTTGCTTATTAAATAATTGCTTATCATTACCAGTATATTTGTCCACAATTTTGCCATATATTCGCTTACGGAAAAAACTTCTATCAAAATAATCATAGCTCCTATGTCTAGGGCATATGTAAACAATCTTCCCAATGAAAATTTTATAAATTCTTTAAAATATGATTTGTCGCTTAGAAAAACATATTTTTTATTTATTATAAATGCAAAGATTACTGAAATTATAAATGCAGCTGTATTAGATATTTTGTAGTCGATACCGATAAAAAGCATTGCATAATAAACAATGAAGTTTACGATTGTGGTTAGTATTCCCGCTATGAGGTAAGCAGCCAATTCCTTTGAAATCCCATTCTTCATTACAATATTCCGCCGTCTTCAATTTTTTCGTTGTTGTGCTCATCTACAATATAAAGGGGTCGATACTTTGTTTCATTAAAAATTCTGCCTACATATTCGCCGATAATTCCCAAACACACTAACTGAACTCCTCCCAAGAATAAAATTGTAACCATCATTGAAGGATATCCTTGTACCGGATCTTTCCAAATTAAACTCTTAATAAGAACAATAAACATGTAAACAATGCTGAAAATTGATACCAGAATACCTAAGATGGTGGATATTCTTAAAGGTGATGTTGTAAATGAAGTAACCCCCTCCAAGGCCAAATTAAAAAGCTTCAGATAATTCCATTTAGTCTTGCCTGCTGCTCTTGGTTTCCTGTCAAATAATATTTCTTTTTTGTTAAAGCCTATCCAGCTGAACATTCCCTTGGTATACCTTTGTTTTTCCCGAAGTTTCTTTAAAGATTCAATTGCCCTTCTGTCCAAAAGCCTGAAATCGCCTGTATCTTCTTGAATAGGTATTTTGGTCATCTTCCGGAGCAGTTTATAAAACGCGGCAGAAGTAAATTTTTTAAGCCACGTTTCCCCTTCCCTGCTTCTTCTTTTTGCATATACATCATCATATCCTTTTTCCCAATAAAAAATCATTTCCTCAATAAGCTCGGGAGGGTCCTGTAAATCTGCATCCAGTATCACAGTTGCGTCACCTGTTACATAATCAAATCCTGCAGCCATAGCCGTTTCTTTGCCGAAATTTCTTGAAAAGCTAATGTAATTTACCCTTGAATCTCGTTTCCGCAAATCTCTGAGAATATTTAAAGTGTTATCGCTGCTGCCGTCATTAACAAAAAGTATTTCGAATTCATAGCCGGAAATTTTATCAATCACCTTATTTAATTCATTATATAATAAGGGTATTGTTTCCTCTTCATTGTATGCAGGTATCAATAAGCTGACTTTTTTCATATTACCTCCTTGATTTTTCTATGGCAATAGGGCTTGTATAAGTTCCGTCACCCTCTATAGCACTGACATTTTCATCTATGTATACTGCGGGAATCACGCCTGCTTTAACATTTGCATCCTTGTGGTAAACAAATCCGTCCTTATCGACTATTCTCACCATGCTTTCACTGCTGTAATACGGAGTTCTAAGCCAATACCTTTCTTGCTTTTTTAAACTTATCTTATTTTCATATACATATTTTTGTAGCTGATATACATCAAGTAGAAAAACACTTTCTGCGGAATAATTGTAATATGCATCAGTATTATAATTTTGACTGACATATGAAGTAATAGAATTCCAGTAAAAAGGTCTGTTGCCTCCTATACTTTTTTCAATATTGTTATAGCTTAATATATTTTTTAGTTTAACATCCTTTATAAGAAGTTTTTCTTCATCGTTAAAATTACTCTTAAATTCAAAGAGCCATCTTCTCACATCTGATTCAATCCAGTTATTTGAGCCGTAAATATTATCTGAATTTGTTTCATCTGAATAATCAAATTCCATATATTCAACCGTATTATCAAACCATAAAAGATAGCCGTTTTCATCTTTATTCAAAACTACCCACTTTAGAGGTTCATTTTTATAGCTGCCTAAATAAATATATTGTCCTATTTTTAATGTCCCTGTTTCTTTTGTTTCTTCGTTAGCAGTCTGAATAAATATTGCTATGCAAAACACAACAAAAGCCGTTAGAACAACCGCTGAAACCGTCTTTGTGTAGAAATTGTTTATAAGCCAACATATGCCCACTAAAATCATTATATCAAAGCAAAGGTTGAACAAAAGCATATGCTTTTGCAAATCAGCTTCACCATTTCCAATAATAGGAAGCACGAATTGGCTCATGGTTGTCAAAAACAATAGTAGTGCTGCAAAAGCAAATGCAGTGTTTTCATAATCGTACTGTTTTATATTATTGATAATTTCGTATATATTTATTATAAAAAATAAGACTGAATAAGAAACTATTATATAAAAGGCATAGCCCAATGCATTTTTCCGAATATTGCTCCACAAAGAAAATCTCTCGGTAAATGACAGCCGTTCCGGTTCATCCTCCTTTGAACAGTTTCCTAAATAAGAAGGTCTTATTATTACCGAGCTGTCAGCTGACAGCTTAAGCTTTTCAACGGCTCTTGAAGGATTTAAAAAGTAAAATTTCAGTATGTCCAAAAATGTTGCATTATCATATACTTCCTTTTGAAATTCATCGCTGTAAATATCAAACTCCCCATGGTCCAAAAATCCGTGTGTGTTTGTAAGAGGAAGGTATTTTAAAGGAATTGAAAGCTTTTCCAAATCCTTTTCCGGCTCATTTGAATCTTTTGTAATACCGAAGAAAATACTTTGATAATTGTTAACCTGACTCATCCATCGCGGTGCATTAGTATAATAAAAAATCGAAAAACAAATTATCAAAATAGAGCCTATTAAAATTACCGCTCTGCTAAGCCAATCTGCTTTTACAATAAACAGGGCAAGTGAAAATATACCTATCAGTATCCCTATTGGAGTGTTTGCAACCTTAGCACCGGTTAATGCTAAGGCAAATATATAAAATAAAATTATATAAAAAAGACTTTTAATTTTACTTTCAGTCTTTATAATTGCAGTAAGCAAGCCCAATGTTATCATTAAAGAAGCAATAATAGCTGCTTCTCCGAAAAAAGAATTAAAATATAACAAATATCCCATATCGCACAAAATTACAAGAGCTATTATCAAAAATAAATAATTTATGTATTTATATTTAAAATTTATATTTGTAAGAAATAAACATAGTCCGTAAGAATAAATTGCAGCATAAAGAATACCAAGTATTTTTATATTAAATATTTCCGGCGACTTTCCTAATACAATTTTTAATAAATAATTTATAATCATTGATACTTTAATAAAAATAAATTGGGTTGAAAAATACTCATTGTCATTTTCAACCTTCGGACTGATAATATTTGACAAAGAGCCTTTTATATCTTCACTTGACATATCATTGACAGTATAAAAATTATATGCATAAAAATATCTGTTGCTTATTTCGGGCTTAAATCCCAAGGGCTGAATAACTCTGTAGTAATCGCTGTTGTCGGCAATTCCTATGAAAGGCTCTTTTAATAACAAGACTAAGGAGAAAGCAAATATTAATATGAAAATGCCCAATCTTTTTATACTTTCCATTTTAACTCCAACCTAACGATATAGTAATATTATGGCATAGATAATTTTTTTTGTAAATATATATCGACATAAAAAAAGAGCCTTATTGGGGTGCCAGGCAGCAAACTTGGTTGCCTGGCACCACGAAAATGGCACCGCGAAAAGAAATCGCCCTAAAATTTTCTATTTATATACTCTATCTACATATCCGCTTGTTGTTGCTCTTAACAAGCTTGAATAGCTGAGTTTAAAGTTAACAATATCTCCTACTTTATATTTCATGTCCGACTTTGAAATATCGAGTATCAAGTGGTCAGAGCTTGCTCCCAGAATATCTATTTTAGAGTCTATTGGGTGCAAGGCATCAGGGTCAACATCCTGCCTCCCCACCGCTATAATTGCTCTTTTGATTATACCTCTGTCTTCATATACAGGTTTATTGCCAAAAGCATCTACGCCGGTTTCACCTATGGGAACAGATTGTTTTTCTTTTAATTCAACTATTTCTGCTTCCAAAGTAAATGCATCGTCATAAAATCCTTCAAGCTTCTGGCTGTAAGCAGTTTCACCGCCTAAAAGGAAAGCCTCTCCAACTCTTAAATTATTAATTCCTTCGGGTAGTTCTTTCCTTCCTATCAAATATATGGA
>DMWH01000035.1 GCA_003483345.1 Clostridiales bacterium
GTTTTATAAGTTTTCTGTAACGGACGACAACCTGTACTATTACAACGGTGAAACAGAAGACCGCTATCCAAAAGGTACTATAGGAGAAATCAACGGCATGAATAATGTCAAGGTAAAACTCCCGGATACCATTGAAGAAATCTGTGATTTGCTGGAATTTCACAAAAACTAAAATCAAGAAAAACATTTACTTTATGGAATAAAATTTTGATTTCCTGCATATTATAGAAAACCTAAATTTTAAAGAAAGGGAGAAATGAAAAATGAGTATAGTTTTTATTCAATATCCGTATGTATTTACCAACAACGGGAAAAGACTCAATATCAATGAAATTGCCGGCCACATAAAGGTAGGGGCATTGATTGAGGAAGTTGAGGGAAAATATAAAATTGTGGGCAACTACAATGACAGCGAATGCGTAAGCGGTGTTTGCCCCATAAGATAACAAAAATAAAAAAGCTGCAAATTAATTGCAGCTTTTTTTATTGCCTGATTACATTCTCAGGAATTCATGCAGATAGAACCTGCTTCCGAAATTAAAAAATACTCCCTTTGAGTTGAAATACAGTTTTCTTTTTGCCGGAGCAGTGTTGTTGATGCTGAATATTACCTGCCCATTTTCCTCATCAATTCTATGAATGTTTATGCTGCCATTGTTGCAAAAACACAAACTGGCTATTACCTGATCTTCATTCTTTTTCATTTCCTCCTCCTAATACTTAATTCTTCATAATCTCTTTAAGCTGCCTGTATGCATTTACTTTTCCTTTGGCAGTTAAGCATTTCCTGTGTATCCATGTGTTAGGGGAAATCTCGTTATTACTTATTACGAGAGTCACCCTGTCTCCCGCTGAAAAATCTTTTTTACAAAGCGGACAGGTCTTAAAATTTTCTTTCCTGTCTTTTCTAAAATCTTCTAAAAGTTTCAGCGTGGAATCATCAATTGTATTTGTTGCCAAATACACATCCTTATCATCTACAGTTATGCATTCTTTGACCATAACCACCCTCTTATTTAATGTAAATTTTTTACTCCTGATTGCTTTTTCTTATATTACGCAATGTTTTAATTAATTATTCCAAAACCGAACAAAAAAATTCCTTATCTTAAGTTATTTTATAATAGTGTAGAATGCGACATTAAATATAATTTATACACCAAAAAAAACAATATTTTATAAGGACTGCCTGAATTTCAACAAATACAGATTAAAAACTTACACACTTTTCAAATTAATGATATGTTTATTCTCATTTATCAAGTATTACATAATGTCGTTTTTGACTTCTTTTTATTATTTTGGAATATATTTTTTATTTCATACGTATTATTAACCAAAAGATAAAGGGGTGTTTTCTTTAAATCACTTAATTAAAAGGAGAAAAATTATGGATATGTTTCAAAATGGTATTGAAATATTTTGTCTGCCGGAAGGGGCAAAATGCGAAGCGGATGAAAAAGAAAGAAACCCGTTGGATATAGAAAAATGTCCAATGGGATACAGTGAATGTTCAGGTGACTGCTTTTATTATTCGGAGTAGCTATCTGAAGGATTAAAAGAGGTGAAAATCATGGAGGAAATTAAAGAGGCACAACAAATCAGTTTTCTGGACGATTTGTTCCCGGGATATAAAGAAGATACTGCGAAATCTTCTGCTTCTAAAAAAGTTAAGGCCCCGCATGTTGTTAAGGTTTCGCATATTTACAGCACAGAAAGCTTCTCTGCAAGTAAATTACCCAAAGAAATTAAGGAACAAATAATCGGGATGAAAAGTATTTCAGATGAATTTTGGCAAGAAAACCCCCAAACCAGATGGATGTGGTGTCACAAGTGTCATATGTTTTATCAAAGCAGCGATAAAAATGATGTCGGCTGCGTAGGTATCTGTTATAACTGCAAACAATAAAAAAAGATACTACATTTTAAATGTAATATCTTTTTTTTTGTGGTTTGATTTGCCCATTTATACTGCTATTGGAATCCCCTTAATTTGAGGACCGGTTGTATATCCTTCAAGCTTAAAGTCCTCAACATTGAAAGAATAAAAATCCTTTACTTCTGGGTTGATTACAAGCTTCGGAGCATCGTACTGGGGCCTTGTAATTAATTCTTTAACTATATCAATATGCTTGTCATAGATGTGACAGTCAACTATTTTATGAACCAGCTCTCCAACCTGTAACCCGGCAGTTATAGCAAACATGTGAACCAAAATCGCATACTGGGTTACATTCCATCCATTTGCAGCAAGCATGTCCTGCGACCTTTGATTCAATACAGCATTTAATTTTCCGCCCTTTACATTGAATTCCATCCCGTAAGCACAGGGATAAAGAGCCATTTCGTGTAAGTCGTGATGATTAAATAAGCTTGTTACCATTCTCCTGTTGTGAGGGCTGTTTTTCAAGTCAAATATTATTCTGTCAACCTGATCAAACCAACCTTCTTTGTACTGATGCTTTACTTTCAGCTGATACCCGTATGCTTTGCCGATTGAGCCGTTTTCATCAGCCCAAGCGTCCCATATGTGACTTTTCAAATCTTTTATGTTGTTTGATTTTTTCTGCCAAATCCACAGAATTTCATCAACTGCTGATTTGAAAGGAACCGGACGCAGTGTTAATATCGGGAATTCTTTAGACAGGTCATATCTGTTAATCACACAGAATTTCCCCAAAGCATAAGCCGGGGTTCCGTCTTCCCACTTGGCATAAACCATATTTCCTTCGGCATCCAAGCCTCTTTCACACGGGTACATCTCCCCGTTTCCCAAGATATCTTTGATTGTTTCTATAAATAATTTATCTGCGTATGACATTTTTTTATCTCCTTTACTTTTTGTATTTATANNTTAAATAATTAAAATGTTGCTCCTTCGGTTTCAGGTAATGGCATCCAAGCCTTGACATATTCATAAAACGCTGCGTGAAACCCCCGGATTCATCCGAGGGTAGTTAACTTTCCGAGTAAAATGAATATCCTACCAATTGGGCTTCCTTCCCTTTACCATCCCTTAAAAGCAGTACCACATGCTCGTTATAAGAGGGCAGTTTTTACCTACAGAAATCCACCGCCTGTTTAATTCGTTTTTAAGTGCTTTTTCAGCCAGATTCAGGTAATGATGATGTTTGTCCCTCCTTGTTTATATTGCTGCACTTTTTTCTTTGCTGTTGTCAATCAGTACTGCCGTATATTTATATTTACCTACAAATCTTGTATTGAGATATTTTTCTTCAATATACTTGTTTGCAAGCTCTTCTGTTTTAAATACTTTGGCATAACCCTGATAATATGACAGCGTAGCTCCTGTTTTAGTCAGCCTTTTCAGATACGCCCCATCATCTCTTTTTATTGTCCAATATTTCAGAGGTTTTTCTTTTGCTGTCCTTTTCTTTTTGTTCTTTGGGTAAGGGATAGCTTTTTCTTCCGGGAACTTTAAACATACATATATTGCTTCATCCGGGCTTTTATTTGCAATTCTTTCATCGGCAGCTTTTAAAAACTCAGTAAGCTCTTTACTTGATCCTATTTTACTGTATATTTCGAATTTGTTTTCCGTCTTAAATGTTCCGTCATTATAGGTTTCATTTGTTTTATACCAGACAGAAAACCCTCCCTCAAGATAAATAGGAAAATAGCTCTTCTCTGAAAGATCTTCTATTGTCATTGCATTTTTTATTCCGTTTTCGAAGAACTTTATAAAACCTTCTCGTCCAACCCATTTGCCGTTCATCTTGAAAAATTCATCGTAGTGGCTGCTACCGGCATATTTTTTCATTTCTGCTACTATGTCTTCAGGTTTTATAGCTATGTTCATATCGCTACCGTTAAAACAAAAAGCACTCCAGCTTCTTTCCCTTCTTTCATATTGCCTGCACCTCGAATCTAATTTCACATCATAGCAGTTGTTTGATCCGTGTAGTGCAAGAGGGATAATCCTCCCATCCTCCGTTTTAATAAATTGTTTTGCATACACAATTTCGTATGACATTTTACTCCTCCTCTTTTTAAATATTTTGAGGGACTGTTGCCCCTCTTTGTTAATATGTATAATCTATTGTCCCTATTGACTTGACCCCTGCGTATTTCATTTTGCGAATTGCCTGCTGCCTTAAATACGGAGAGGTAAAACCTTTATAAAACTTAGTCCCTTTCTGGTTGATAAAGATTCCGACAAATGGACCGTTTTTCGTTACTTCTTTCTCGATCTCTTTATCCATGAATATCCTCCTTATTTTGATGTGAATAAATCACTCCTAACAATATTTTTGTTATAATACGCAATTTATCTTTTTAATATTCCTAAAATTAAAAAAAAACCAAGTTTTCCAATAAGGTTCTTTTTTATTTATACAGAATTATTGTGTATATCTTGCCACCGGAAGTCAGATAATAACAATCTTTACAGCAGTCATCCCGAATCAGATTATGACTTTCGCCGTCCTCTTTTAATTTTAAAACAACCTCTGAAAGTGAATAATTGTATCTCCCTATAAAAGTTTCTTTTCCTTCTGTGTCGATTTCAAAAACATTGTATGAGCTTTTCCTGTGCAAAAGCCAGTGGTCTATCAGTTTATTTATCTGTCTCACAAATACTCCTCCTTGTACATTTTGAATACTCCTTCTATAACTCATAATATATATTACGCAGATTATCACACAATAATTCCATAAAAAAAACAGCTTAAAATATTTTTAAGCTGCAATAAAGTCAACAGTCACACTATTTGTATTACCAATGTGCTGTTTTATTGTATTCTTCCATCTCAGCGTCGGTTTTGTTGCCCCAGTAGATACCGGACCTGTCTATAGGTTTCCTGTTCTTCAGGAATTTGATCAGAGGGTTTTCATCAAAATCATGTGAGTGCATAAGAACTTCATCCACATCATTTTGAACGATAATGTTTATCTTATTTCCGTCTATCATGATATCGGTGACAGTGCAATTCCCAACGTCTTTTCTCATTTTTTTAAATAATTTTTGAAGGTCAGCTATTCTCATTTTTTTCTATCCTCCTTGTAATTTATTGAGAGCCCTATATGTAGTGTTTTATATTACTCTCTTTACTATATATGGTAGCACACTCTTGAAATCTGTCAAAATAATTTTTATACCAGCTTTATGTTGAAATTTTAATCTTTTATTTATATTACGCAAAATTAAATATTTATATTCCAAAAAAATATTTTTGTATAAAAAAAAGCAGTAGTTTTGTTTTCTACTGCTTTATTTGTGTAACTGTGTTAAATAATATGGTATGTTTTTTATCATCAAACGGGGTATCTTCATGAAAGTGCCCCGAGTACCAGTGCTTGTATACCAGTCTGTCTTCCAGTATGTCGAAAAACTTATTTAACATGCTCTCTTCTTTTATATGGGACAATTCTTTCATTCTTCTTGTTGACATAGTATGGGTTATCACGTAATCGACCTGCCAATTGTTTTTATCAAGATTCTCTATTGCTTCGTTATATTCTTTCTTTGATGGCTGTTCTTCCGGCCACCAAGATATGCCTTCTGTTCTGAACATTTTATCTATTGATGTCCCGCCGCCCATAGTAAAGAATTTTAAACCGTCAATAGTAAATACCTGCCCACGCATCAGGTGAATTACCGAATCGTTAATAAACTGGACCTTGCCGCCCTTCCACTCTTTTATTTCAAATTCCTTTAACATGTTGAAATTTTCATGGTTCCCGTCAACATAGAGAGTTGTAAAAGATTTATTATTAAGCCACTTTCTCCAGAACATTTCTTCTTTCGAGCCGTTCCATACGCCTCCGAAATCTCCGCAAATAATAACATAATCGTCTTTTGTCATTGATTTTTGTTCAGGAAAATATTTGGTACTTAATTTGTTTATGTCATAAGGAATATGCGTATCTCCCGTAACGTATATCATATTCAACCTCTCTTTACTTTGTTATCCAATAGCAGTACAGGCATTTATGCGGGCACTGTCTGCGTTCTTTCAGCATTTCATATTTATTTGACGGGCACAAACAGCCCTTCCTTTGATTTTTACTGCCCATAAGCTCAATGTTTAGTCCTAAAACATCAAGATCTTTTTGGGATATGCACCCCAACTGGTGGGAGTTGTTCTCCGCACAGCTTTCATATTCATAATTAAACTTTTTAAGTATTCTCATGAACTTTTTAATCATTTTTTCACCCGGCAAGTCATCATACGGAATTGGAAGACCTGCTTTTTTAAATCTTTCTTTTACATGATTGTACATATCAAGATAAGAATACCTTACTCTTTTAATTCCTGTACAGCAAAAAGTTTTTAAAACATTTTCGCAAACCTTTATGCCTTTTTCGGTAACAATTACCGGGTCCATGCGAAGTACTATATGATTTGGATCAAATCCTTTTTCTAAAAGCTTAAGGATTTGAAAATAACTCCACATATAATCTCTTACATTTGGCTCCAGAATTGTTCCTCCGTATCCGGTTACCGTTGCATGGACTATAATTTTACCTGCATGTTTCATTACTTCCTCTATAAATTTATCATTAACGCTTTTTGTTATGACAATAGTAAATGCAATATTATCCATTTCATCACGCCATGATAAATCTATTCCTGCATCTCCTCTTTCGGTTATGCCTATTTTTTCTGGCATTTTCTTTCTCCCCTTCCTCCTTAAACGATATTTAAATAATTATTTGCTATTACAGTTATTGTTGCTATTACCATTATTACAGCTAAAACATTTTCTGACATGCTGCCTGTGTAAATATTAAGCAAGTTGACCTTTTTGCTTCCCGGTGAAAGAAGCGGAATTCCTAAAGGATTTAGAATATCCAATATTAAATGGGAAAAAATCCCGATTAATGTTGGATAAATATAAAACGAATACTGCCCGTAGAAATTTAAAGCCAAGGCACCTAATATTAGATAAAATATGGGCCAATGGAAGAGACCTCTGTGCCCGAATATTTTGCTTATCGGTATCGACACAAAAGGAATTGTTCTTCCGAATTTGCTGTTTGAGCTATCAATATCGGGAAGCAGAGAACCTGCTGCCGAGATAACTGTAACCGCAATGGTTTCATTAATTCCAAGATTCTTATTGAGAGAATATATCGCTCCTAATGCAATTCCTCCCAGAACATGTGTTTTTCCTGTCATAACAGACTCCTTTTTTATTTTTATATTCTATGTTACGCATTATGTGTTTTTATTATTCCAAAAAAAATAAAAAAATGCAGAGTTTTGCTCTGCATTTTAATTAGGCTGCCAAAGCCCAAACACCCTTTTCGACATTCTTAAATATCGAATTTAGCTGAAGCGTCTGTCTTATTTTGGCTTCCCAGTTATTATTTGTCTGGCATTTTTTATGACCGTCTACTTCATCGTAGATTTCCTTCAAGCTTGCCTTGTTGCCCAGCTTTTCCAAAACAGTAGCAACTAAGTCCTTCCAAGAAATCTGTTTACTGTCTCTTATATCTACCTCTTCCGTTTTAGTCCATTTAAAATCCATCAGGTAACCAAACGGTTTTTTAAGAATCAGCAAGTCTTCATGCACAATGGGAATAAAATTATAATTGGCATACGTCTTTGAGTCTGACATGCAGTTGTACTGCATTTTTACAACCTTCTGAACCACGATCCCGGGCTTGCAGATATCAAGAAGCATTGAGTATAAAACTCCTTTTCGCTTTATATCGCCCATCAGTATAGCAAGATGTCCGCCTTTATCAAGAGAATAATACTGCTTCATTATACACTTATTGTATTCCTTGATAAATACGTAGTAGTCTTCTATCTGGGATAAGTCTCCTTTGGTTGGCCCATCTCCCCACATATTACCGCTATACTTGATGATATTCCAATATGGCGGGTGGTTAAAAATAAACTCATTGCGTTCTTGAATTTCATCTTCAACTAAATTAAAGCCCATTGAAAGATCATAAACATGATACTTAATCCCCATCCTTTCTGCAACATCCTTGGTTGTTCCTCCTCCAACCATATAGTCGCTCATTTCGGTCACTTTAAATTGTTTGACCAAATCTTCTATTAATTTAGGAGAACAGTTGCCTCTGTAACTGTTCTTTCCTCCTGTACCCCTTTCGGGATAACTGACAACACTTTTCATTTTAACCTCCTGTGTTTATTATTGATAAATTTACCATTTTGTACCTAAAGTTCATTTCCCAGCAGCTAATATTTCGCTGGTTTTCCCCTTAACCGCAATATCGTTATAACTTATTCTATATAATTTCCTCTTCTCTTAGTGTGTATATACACTCCTTCAATTTTTTCTTATTATACGCAGTTTTATATTTTTATATTCCATAAAAACAAAAAAAAAGTTCCAATTAAGGAACTTTTAACTGTTTTATATACTTGTTCTTTTTTTTTAAATTAACGAGTTTTTCTTCATCTCTTCAATGCAAAGATCAACCACTTCATC
>DMWH01000057.1:0-37016 GCA_003483345.1 Clostridiales bacterium
AATAAACATGCTCTTGTTATAAGCGTCTCCCCTTTCTTTATATCCTTAATGATTATTCTTACTTTAGAGCGTCGCTCTTTTAATTTAAGGACATTCCTCTGATCCAGAGACTTTCCCAAAACAGAGGTGTGTCCCATTACCTCACATATATTAGAAGTTCTGATATATACTGTTATGGTCCCAGAGTCTTTCTAATGTATTAAAGTATTCAACTATTTCTTCTTTTTCCCTCAAGCTTATATTTATTATCAATTGGTTTATCATTGCCATAGGTACTACTAAGGAGTCAACAAATGATACAATGTTGCTTTTTGATAAGAGTGATACATCTGCCAATTCATAGGCAGGTGATTCTTCGGTATCTGTAATTGCAACTATTTTTGTATTTCGCTCCTTGACAAATCTTGCAGCATCAAGAGTTGTTCTGGAATATCTTGGGTAACTAATAATAATCAATAAATCATCTTCTTTAATTCTTATAATTTCTTCATATAAGGAATTAACACCGCTGTTGTTGAGTACTTTAGCGTTATTCAAGATTACATCCAAATAAAAGCCCAGATAATTTGACAAAGTTGAAGATGTTCTAAGCCCTAGTACAAATACTCTGTCAGCCTCTAAGATTAGCTCGGTTGCTTTATCTAATGCTTCCATATCGAAATGGTCATACAAATAACGCAAGTTGTTCATCTCATTCTTTAAATTTCTTTTATGAAGCTTTAACTTGTCATTTACATCATCATTAAGACTTATTCTCTGGACCGTGGTAAGTTTATTTTTAATTAAAACCTGTAAAGCTTTTTGCATTTCAGGATATCCGGAATAACCCAAGGCCGATGCAAATCTTACAACGGTTGATTCGCTTACATCTACTGTTTCTGCTATTTTTGCAGCAGTCATAAATGCAGCTTTGTCATAGTGGTCAATAATAAATTGAGCTATTAGCTTTTGTCCTCTGCTGAATTTATGAAAGTTTTTTTTGATAATGCTTATTAAATCATTCATGTTACCCTCTTGCTAATTTAATACCTTCTTCAAATGCATCCGTGTTTTTTTGAACTGTATGAGCCGGAACTCTTTCAGTTATGGAGCGTATCATTATATCCTTATCAATTATGTTTTCTCCCATCAATTCATAAATTGCACCTAATGAAATTATATTGGCTACCATATGAGTTTCAAATTTCTCTAGTGCAGTTCTCAATATGGGAAGACTATATACTTTAAATGTTTCGTCTCCCCTTAGTTTAACACTTTCATCAACAATTAATATACCATCTTTTTCCAGAGATGATTTGTATTTATCATATGCTTTTTGAGTAAGAGAAAGAAGTATATTTGCCGTTGATATTTTAGGATAATTTATTTCACCATTGCTCAATATAACTTCTGCCTTACTGGCACCGCCCCTTGCTTCAGGTCCGTAGGACTGAGTTTGTATAGCATTTAATCCTTGTTCGACTCCGGCATTCGCTAATATAATGGCTGCTAATATAACTCCCTGACCTCCGGAACCGCTAAGTCTTATCTCTAATTTTTTCATTTTTCTCCCCCTATCCTTGAAGTTTATCAATAACAGCTTGATAACTTTCTGTATATTCAGGCTGCGGATTGTTGTAAAATTCGCCGATTAATATTTTATTCTTGCCTTTTTCAGGATCTTTATCAACTACCTTTTTATCAACACAATTTTCCTTTAAAAAAGTATGCATTTTAAAAGCACTGCCTTTTTTGTTTTTTCTTCCGTAATATGTTGGACACAGGCTTAAACCTTCTATAAACGAAAATCCTTTGTTCTGTATTCCGTTTTCTATTAATTTCTGCATAAGAACAGCATGGTAAGCTGTACCTCTGGCGACATAAGTAGCTCCTGCTCCTTGAGCCAAGCTGCAAAGGTCAAAAGGTTTATCAATATTGCCGTGTGGTGTAGTTGTTGCCATATCACCGGAAGGAGTAGTAGGTGAAAATTGTCCGCCTGTCATTCCGTAAATATTATTGTTGAATACTACTGCTGTTATATCTATATTTCTTCTTGCGGCATGGATTAGGTGATTGCCTCCAATTGCAGAACTGTCTCCGTCTCCCATTATTACAATAACGTGAAGATTTGGATTTGCAAATTTAATACCCGTTGCAAAAGCCAATGCCCTTCCATGAGTTGTGTGAAGAGTATTAAAATCCAAATAACCGGGAGCTCTTGATGAACATCCGATACCTGATACTATTACTACCTCATCTTTATTAAGTCCTAATTTATCTATTGCTCTTACTATTGTATTTGTTAATGTGCCATGACCGCATCCCGGACACCATATATGAGGGAGCTTGTTAGCTCTGTAATATTTTTTAGTTATTTCGTTACAGTTCATTATTTGTTACCTCCTATTGCTTGTACAATTTCTTCAGGAGTGATTAGTTCACCATTTACTTTACTTATATTTTTAACAGTACAATTTTTGCATGCAGCCCTTTCAACTTCAAGAAAATATTGTCCCAAGTTCATTTCTGCAACATATATTTCTTTTGCGTTTAATGAAACCTTATTTACTTGTTTTTCTAAGAAAGGCCAAATGGTGATTGGTCTGAATAAACCTGCTTTAATATTTTGTTTCCTTAGCTCGTCTACAGCACTCTTAGCTGACCTTGATACTCCGCCGTATGCGATTATAACAATTTCTGCATCTTCTAATTTATATTCTTCATAATATGAAAAGTCATCTAAATTTTTATTAACTTTATCAACTAATCGTTTAACTAATTTTTCGGATATTTCATTATTATTTGTAGGAAAACCGGTTTCGTCATGAGTAAGTCCCGATACATGGTATCTGTATCCTTCTCCGAATGATGCCATTGGTGGTATCATATCTTCATCAGGTCTATAAGCAACATAGTCCTCAGTCTTGCATGTTGGTTTTTTTCTGTCTATTATTTCGATTTCCGAAACATCTTTAAAAGCCATTTTTTCCCTCATATGTCCTACTGTTTCATCCATTAGGAGTATGACCGGAGTTCTGTATTTTTCAGCTAAATTAAAAGCTTTAACAGTATATTCATATGTTTCTTGAACAGAATTAGGTGTCAAGGCTATAGCAGGATGGTCTCCGTGTGTTCCCCACTTTGCCTGCATAACATCACCTTGAGCAGGAGATGTCGGAAGTCCTGTACTCGGTCCACCTCTTTGCACATTTACAACAACACAAGGTATTTCGGTAATAGCTGCATACCCTATGTTTTCCTGCATTAAAGAAAACCCGGGACCGCTGGTTGCAGTCATAGATTTTTTCCCTGCGAGAGAGCCTCCTATTATGGCAGCCATACTTGCAAGCTCATCTTCCATCTGAATAAATCTGCCTCCCAGCGCTGGCAGCTTTTCTGCAGATATTTCCGCTATTTCGGTTGATGGCGTTATGGGATAACCGGCAAAAAATCTCATACCGGCAGCTAATGCACCTTCAACGCAAGCTTCATTTCCTTGAACTAATTTGTATACCTTATTACTCATTTTTTACCTCCAATCCAAATAGCATTGTCCGGACATCTTAGTTCACATTGTCCACAAAAAATACATTTATCCCTGTGAGCTATGACACATTTATCGTCTTTGATTTCCAGTACTTTTACGGGACAAAAACCAACGCATACACCACATCCTTTGCACCATGGTATATTTTGTAAAAGAATTTTTTCCTCAGCCATATAATTCCTCCATATAATTTCGTTATCTTAATTATAACAGATTCGAGGTTTTCTTGCAAGAAATATATCAAATAATATTGCATAATGCAAGTTTTATTTCATTATCTGCATTTAATTGGAAGGAAAACGTTGCTTTTTAACTAAATCGCACATATAAATGAATATTTTGCAAGAAATGAGCAAGCAGTATCATATGACAAGGGGACGGNNGACGGGGGTATTGTCATTAATTAGTATTATGAATTTTTTTCTATAATAAATAATTCAGGAGGAGTGTTATTTTTATTTATAACTTTTATATGAATTACATTGTATTCTTTCTTGTCTAACTTAATTAAGTAGTCGTAAATTGAATTAATTTCACAGCCTTTGTCGTGACTTGTATAAGCTGTAATATATATCCTTCCTGAGTTTTTTAAATAAGGAAAAAGTGAATTTATAGAGCAGATAGTAGTTTCCGGTTTTGTAAAAATATCTTTGTTAAAATTAGGAAGATATCCTAAGTTATATATGGCCGCATCTATTTTTTCCGTCAAATATTTGTCTATATGCTCATGTCCATTATGAATAACTTTATAATTATTGAAGTTACTTTCTTCTTGAAGTAGTTTTTTTGTTCTCTCAATTGCTGTTTCTTGTATGTCAAAGGCTGTTACAAAACCTTTTTTCCCTGCTAAATTGCTTAAAAATAGAGTGTCATATCCGTTTCCGCACGTTAAATCAACAAATCTTAAATCCTCTTTTCCTTCATAGCTTCCCTTGATTAGAAAGTGCACCATTTCCGTAATTTGACCGTACATCTTGTCCATCTTTACCTCTTTAAATATTCTATTTCATCATCGGTTAAATATTTCCATTGTCCTTCTCTCAGTCCGTCTAAATTGATATTGCCGAATGATAGTCTTTTCAATTTTATCACCCTGTGGCCTACCTTCTCAAACATTTTTCTTACCTGCCTGTTTTTACCCTCATGAATGCTTATTTGTACGAACGAATTCTTTTGAGTTTTCTTTAACAATTTTACCTTGGCAGGAGCAGTCTTGTATCCGTCAATTAAAACGCCGTTTCTTAATTTATTTATGGAATCTTCGCTTATTCCTCCTTCAATTTCCGCTTCATAGGTTTTGAAGATGCGATATTTGGGATGCATTAATTTGTTGGCAAGGTCTCCATCATCAGTTAATAACAGTAATCCGGAAGTGTCATAGTCAAGTCTTCCTACGGGATAAATCCTTTCTTTAATATTGATTAAGTCAAGAACAGTTTTTCGATTAAACTGGTCCTTGACGGTTGTAATATACCCCTCAGGTTTGTACATTTTTATATAAATATTTTTTTGTTTTTCATATATCCTTTGATTATTTACGGTTACAATATCCTTTTCAGGATTAATTTTGCTTCCAAGCTCTTTTATAATTATTCCGTTAACTTTTACATTACCTTGTAAAATTATTTCCTCAGCTTTACGTCTCGAAGCAACTCCGCATCGTGCAATATATTTTTGCAGTCTTTCTTCCATATCTCCTCCGGATAACAAGGGATGGGCTCTTTTCCCTGTTTTCTAGATATTATATTATAAATGTATGAATTTGTAAAATATTCAATATGCGTTTTCAGGAAGCAACCCTGGTGGGCGTGAACAAAAACATGACAAAGCCCCCATCCCCTTGTCATCTAATCAGATATCCTGTGCCAAGCTTGGTTTTTCCCAAATATATGTTGTAGGTTCCGCATGTTTTAGTTTCGGAATCATTTGACATAAGCTCCGGTTTAATTAATGCTTCAAAACGAATCTGTTTTATTTCTTTATCCGTCAATACGCATCTAAAGCTCTCTCCGATAAAGACGGGGTTTCTTTCGGGAGTATATTTTACAAACTGCCCTTTTTCGACTATGCTGTAGCATTTGTAATTTTCAAAAGCCCAATCGAAAATTTGATAAGAGTCATTAAACCAATTATTGTCATTGAGAAGCACTGCTATAATTTCAGTACCGTCCTTTTCTGCAGATGCAACTATACATCGGCCTGCTGCCTTTGTAAAGCCGATTTTAATTCCCGTACCGTATTTATACTGGTAAACAACTTTATTTTTATTGTAGAACATATTGTTCATACTTTCAGCCTTGTACTTTTCGGTACTCACAATTTTTCTGAATGTATCATTTTTCATGGCATAGGCACTTATAAGAGCCAAGTCGTATGCTGTTGAATAATGATTATCGTCATGAAGGCCGTTTGCATTTTCAAAATTTGTATTTAGAGCGCCTAACTCTTTTGCTTTTTTATTCATCATTGATATGAATCCTTCCGGATTGTTTCTTCCGGCAAATTTAGATAACGTTTCTGCCGCATCGTTTCCCGAGCGAAGCATTGTTCCGTATAACAAATCAATTACCGACACCATTTGCTTAGGTCTTAAATAGATGCTTGAACCTTCTATGCCTGAGCATTCCGGAGGCACTTCTATTCTTTGGTTTAAATCATCGATGGTTTCAATTGCGAGAATTGCTGTCATTATTTTGGTTGTGCTTGCAATAGGCAGTCTTTTATTTTCATTATGGGATTTAAGAATTCTTCCTGATTGAGCATCTATAACAATATAAGCTTGTGCCGAAACACCGGGCATAGCTTCAACACATGTAAATTCGCATGTAAAAATAAATATAACTGTCAATATAGCAATTGCTCTCTTAAATATCACAATCCTTTTTCTCCCTTATTTCTTTAATAAATGACATAATATTCATGATGGAGGATGTAATATCTCCTGCAGTTGTTTCATTGTTAATATTAATAGTTTTGATATTATTATCCGGTGTTTCATAAATTAAAATTTGCGGGTTTAATTGCAGATTAACATAAGCTGCTCCGGCGAAGGGCTTTAAATCAACTGTACGAAATTTTTTATCTATATCGCTTCCTCCTATAATAAAGTTCATATTAAGCTTGGATATCGCCAAATAATTGGTATTGTCATAACAAATTTTGCTGCTTATGAGCTTTTCGTTTTCTGTTAAATTATTAATATTATCTAATGTCGTTTTGATTATACTTTCTATATCCTTACTCATGTTATCCCCTTTCTTTTGGAAATCAATAACGAGGCAAAATCACAATGGTGAGTATATTCTCTGCCTCGTTTAACAGTGTTGAAATCGCGTGGCAATTTCTTCCGTTATTTTAATTATGCCCTAAAAAAAAAGAATTATAACATAATCATCCGTTAAGAAGAGATTTTTTAAGCATTCTGTTTACTATTACAAATTCAAGAGCAAATGATTGTTTTTCCAAAATACATTCGGGATAGAAAAAAATATCTTTTACATAAAAAATATTAAATACTTTTTTTATATGCTTAAGATATTTTAGATTGTTTTTAGTCTTTTGTCTTAATTCCGGAGCTTTATATCTGTCAATTATTTTTTTTGCGGAAAAATTGATTCTTTTTTGATATTCATGTTTTTTTCTAANNATATTCAAATATAAAAATAAGAGTCCCCCCAATAGAACTATCAATATTCCCATAATAAAAATAACCCTTTAACAGACAAATCTGTTTCTTTGTTTTGAATAAAAAGATGACAGTACCCCCGTCCCCTTGTCATACTTCTACAGTTGAAGCTATATCCCCGATACTCGGCAATTCATCAATTGAGCTTAAGCCGAAATGTCTTAAGAATTCATCTGTTGTAGCAAAAATTACGGGTCTGCCGGGCTTATCAAGACGTCCCACTTCTTTTATCAATCCTTTATCAATAAGCCCTTTTACCACCTGGGAGCACTTAACCCCTCTTATTCTTTCTATATCCACCTTTGTAACAGGCTGCTTGTATGCAATTATGGACAGTGTTTCCAATGCAGCTGTTGACAAACTCTTAGATACCGTAGTTTCCAATAGTTTCTGAATATATTCATAATTAGCCTTTTTGGTAGTGAGCTGATAAGAATCCCCAAACTTTTGAATAATAAGACCCCTGTCTTCATTGTCGTTGAATTCGCTTATCATTTCTTCCAATACTAATATGATGCTGTCAGCAGGCTTTTCTAATATTTTTGACATTTCAATTATGCTTAAGGGCTCCCCCCAAGCGAACAGCAAACTTTCCAAAACACTCTTTATATTCATTTTCTCTCCTGTTTGGTGATTATTATATCTCCGTAAATATTCTCCTGATATATTTTCATTCCTTTATTGTTTGAAAGTTCCAATATGGCTAAAAACAATGTTACAATATATTCTTTTGATATATTTTCTTTTTCTTTTAAGGTATTGAATAATGAAACTTTTCCAAATTTCTTAATTTTTTTTACAATATCCTCCATACAGCCCTTTACACTGTATTTTTCCCTGTATATTTTGAATTTTTCTTCAGGTTCAATTCTAAAATTCTGTTTTTTAATCAAAGATAAATATATATTGTAAAGTTCATATACATTTATTTCATTCAGTGAAAGCTGCTCTGTCTTTGTATCTGAAGTTATAGCCATCTCCTCTCTTGGTTTGGAAATATAAAAACTGCTCTCGTCCTCATATTTTTTCAGTTCTTCCGATAAATTTTTATACATTTTGTATTCGAGTAATTTATTAACTAATTCCTGCCTAGGATCTTCTTCTTTTTCCTTCTGAGGTAAAAGCATTTTAGATTTTATTTCAACTAAGGTTGCTGCCATAAATATAAATTCGCTTGCAACATTCATATTGAATTGCATCATTTCTTCGAGGTACTCTAAGTATTGATCTGTTATTTCAGATATGGGTATATCATAAATATCAATTTCCTTTTTTTCGATTAGATGAAACAAGAGATCAAAAGGTCCCTGAAAGACGTTTATATTTACGGAGTAATCCATTTCCAGCCTTCCTTATCTTATGGTAGTTTTTAAAAAGTTATTGATAAAAAATTTAAATAAATTTTCTTTTTCAACATTTGCTCCCGGATACAATTCAAATTCGCCTAATACCCGACCATCCTTAGATAGTATGGCTCTTCCGATTTTTTTATCCACGTTTAAAGGAGCTTTTAGATTTTCATCTATTACATATTCTAAATTAAAATCCTCAGGCTTGCAATTACTTTCTGTAAAATAGTTGATATTTTCCTTTGAAACTATATTAATCGTTTCTTCTTTTCCGCAATAAACCGGTGATGTGGTTATTGTGTCACCTGCTTTATGGAAAACAATGTTTTTGTAGTTTGCAAATCCTTCATTCAATAGTTTTGTAACTTCATCGAAACGAATTTTAGTGTTATCACACCCGAGGACTACGGCAATTAATGTAGTGTCATTTCTTCTTGCAGCTGCCGATAAACAATATTTTGCTTCAGTTGTATAACCTGTCTTCCCTGCCAATAAGCCGTTATAATTATTTATCAGTCTGTTTGTGTTTACCAACACTTGCTCTGAATCCTTTTCCTTGCCTACAAATACGGAATCCATCCAGGTAAGCATATATTCATCCATATAATTATATTTTAACAACTCACGCGTCATTATAGCAATATCATTTGCAGTAGTAAGATGCTCGGGGTCCGGAAGGCCCGTAACATTTGTAAATACGGTATCCTTCATACCCAATTCCTTGGCTTTTTCATTCATAGCCTTAACACAGCTTTCTTCTGAGCCGTACATAAATTCAGCCATTGCAACTGATGCATCGTTGGCTGAGCGCATGGATATAGCTTTAAGCATATTCTCTACTGTTTGAACTTCATATGCTTCGAGATATATTTGACTTCCTCCCATACCTGCAGCATTTTCCGAAATTGTCATCTCCTGGTCTAATGTTATTTGACCATCAGCCATTCTTTCTGAAATCAAAACCATAAGCATTATTTTAGTAATGCTTGCCGGCTGCATTTTATCGTTAGCGTTTTTTTCAAACAAAATCCTTCCGTCATCTGCATTAATCAAAATTGCAGAGCGGGATTGCAAGTCCTCGGGTTCAATTCCATATGCGGTAACAACCATCATATTTAAGATAATAAATATAAAAAATATGGTTAAAATTTTCTTCATAAAATTACCTCCTTTTTATGTAGAATAACCATATTTTGTTGAATCATACATTTAATTGGATGAGCAAATTCCTATCTGCGGATAATGAAATATCTAAGTTAGTTGTTTAAAAAAAATGTCTAATTTAGTCTATTTCCCGGTTTTGATTATTTGGTTTTTAACACTTGTCCCTTTAAGGTCATTATTAATATCAAAAATATCCAATACGGTCTTGCCTATGGATGCAAAAGTTTCAAGTATGCCAAGATTGTTATTTTCTTTTATATTCTTTCCATAGAAAATCAGGGGGATATATTCTCTTGAATGGTCTGTACTGGCAGTTGTAGGGTCGCAGCCATGGTCAGCCGTAATAATCAAAATATCGTCATCCTTGAGATTATCCATTATTTCCGGTAGCCTGCCGTCAAAATACATAAGGGCATCCCCATATCCCTGTACATTGTTCCTGTGACCGTAAATCATGTCGAAATCTACAAGATTTGCAAATATCAAGCCTTCGAAATCTAGTTTTACAGCTTGAATTAATGCTTCAATTCCTTCTTCATTGTTTTTGGTATGATTTGAATATGTAATACCTTTGTTAGCAAATATATCTTCTATTTTCCCAATGGCATAAACTTCTCTGCCGCTGTTTTTTACGAAGTCCAGCATTGTATCCTTGTAAGGCTCTAAGGAGAAATCTTTCCTATTGCCGGTTCTTGTATAATTACCTTCTTCCCCTATAAAAGGTCTTGCAATTACTCTTCCTACTCCATTATTTCCTTGCAACATTTTTCTGGCAATTATGCAAATTTCATAGAGCTCGTCCAAGGGAACCACTTCTTCATGGGCTGCTATTTGAAATACGCTGTCTGCAGATGTGTAGACTATTATATTGCCGGTTTCCACATGCTCTTTGCCTAATTCTTTGATTATTTCGGTTCCTGAAGCAGCATAGTTGCCTATAACTTTTCTCCCGATTTTTTTCTCAAATTTAGAAATAAGCTCTTCAGGAAACCCGTCCGGATAGGTAGGGAATGGTTTATCCAGTATCAGCCCGCTGATTTCCCAGTGACCTGTTGTTGTATCCTTCCCCTTTGATTTTTGGCTGCATTTTGCCACAGAGCCTAAAAAGTATTCCGGGCTTTTCAAGTCTTCAAATCCGTCAATATTTAAAATACCTAAATTCTCCAGATGTGGTAATGAAAAATTCTTTGCATTCTTGTATATATTTTTTAGTGTATTGCTGCCTTCATCGCCATAGGCGGCAGCATCCGGAAGTTCACCTGCTCCCACGCTGTCTAAGACTATCAATACTGTTCTTTTAATCATTGGTTGCTCCTTTATTTATATTAAAAGAAGAGATAATTTATATCTCTCTTCCTTTTGTCTTATTATACCATTAATAGTGCAGTCTGAAACATCAATTATGTATGAAAATATCAACCGCGTGGAAATGTTTTATTAAAAACTTCCAAGGATTTGAATTCTAAATTATTTATATAATTTTGTGCGGCACCCAGACTATTAAGTCCCATTAACTCCTGTATAGTTCCGAGGTCAGCCCCGTGAGACAACATATGTACAGCGAATGAATTTCTTAGAATTTGAGGAGATAATTCCTTATTTAAGTTCATTTTTTTCTTATAAGATTTTAGAGATTTCCATATTCCCTGCCTTGTTAAGGGCTCACCGGTAATATTGATAAATAAAAAGTCATTTTCATCAGTATTTTTATCCCTAAAATTATTTAAATAATTTTCAATTGCGCTTATTGCATACTTGCTTAATGGAATTATTCTTTCTTTTTCTCCTTCAATAGAAATTATTCCGGCGCTTAGGTTTATTTGAGATAATTTTATGCTGATGAGCTCGGATACTTTTATACCTGATGAATACATCAGTTCCAACATTGCCAAGTCTCTGATTCCTTTGAAAGTATTTTTATCAGGCAAAAGCATAAGCTGAGCTACTTCTTCTTCAGTTAAAATTGAAGGTTTCTTTTTTATTTGTTTTGGGCTGTGTATGCTGACAGCAGGGTTGTCCTTAATCAGTTTTTCATTCTTCAAGAAATCAAAAAAGTTTTTTAATGCAGAAATAGTTCTCGATAATGTTGATGAACTCTTGCCGTTTTTTTGCAGAGTCACAAGATATGTTAAAATATGTGCTTTTTTTGTTTCATTTAGCTCAAGCTCATAATCTTCACGAAGATAATTTCTAAAGCTTTCAACATCGTAAATATAGGAGTCGATTGTATTCTCACTTAAGTTTCTCTGATACAAATACTCTTTATAAATTGTGATTTCCATTATCTCACCATCAATCTGCTTAATATTAATACATATAAGCTGTATACAAACGAATAAGCTGTTACAATCAGTAAATAAAATAAAGAAATTCTAAGATACCCGGATATAATTATATCAAATTTTCGGGAAATAGTCTCGATATTTTTTGCTTTTTTTGTATATTTTGCTATTGAACTTGAAATAAAAGTAAAATAAAGTAGAATAGGAAAGAATATAAAATAATCAGTAAAGGTGATCATAAAATATTTTAAATCCATACCAACAGTCCTGATTATATAAATAACGGACAAACCATAATATACGGAAATAAAACCAAACAAAATCATTGTTAAATATCCTTGTCCAAAATATGTTAAAAAGATGACCGCCAAAAAATAAATAATATTTCTTTTAAGTGAACTCCCGAAAATTTGCAGAAAATTCATTTTACTTATACTTTCATAGTTTATCTCACTTAGAGACCCCTTTCCCGTTAATGAATAAATTAATGCCGATAGAATCAAAGCTCCGATAAAAATTAATATTAAGGCTATAAACTTTTTGTTTTCAGATTTCACCAACTTCTTTAGTGTATTGTTCATATAAACCTCCCACCTACTGTCTGTATGCGCAAGCAGGACATAAGACGTCCTTGCTGCACAATAAAACCTCTTGTTAAGCTTTGTATAATATATGCTTGTACAAGAGGTTTAATACTTTTTATGTTTTTATTTTAAGAATTTAGCCAATGGAGAAGTCCTATTATTGTTTTACTATCGTTTATTTTACCGGTTTCAAGCATTTTTTTTGCTTCGTCTCTATCAACTTCAATTGTTTCAAGGCATTCATCTTCATCTAAATCAGTACCTTCATATACGAGCTCCGAAGCCTTAAACAAATATACCTTTTCATTGGAAAAACCCGGTGAGGTATAAAATTCATAAATTAGCTCTATTTTACCTGCCTTATAACCGGTTTCTTCTTTTAATTCACGCAGAGCTCCTTCCGGTGGCTCTTCTGCAATATTAAGAATCCCTGCCGGCAGCTCCAATATATTCTCCTCAATGGCCTTTCTGTATTGTCTCACAAAAATTACTTTATCATTATTAACAGCTAATATACAGGCTGCACCCTTATGCTCAACAATTTCTCTTTTTGCATATTTTTGGTTTTGCAATTCAACAGTATCTACTCTTAAATTAACTATTTTGCCTTCAAATATTTTTTCGCTTTTTACAGTAATTTCCTTATTCACTATAGCCTCCTATATTAAATCATTGCATCTGAAGCAAGATTAATAGTTGGACTTATTCTAATAACAATACAGATTTTTGTCAAGTTAATTTACAGGTGCACCATTTTCTATTGCTATGATACTCTTTGCTCCAGGCGAAGTTTATCTGCTATCATTGCTACAAATTCCGAATTGGTAGGTTTACCCTTATTATTATGTATAGTATAACCGAAAATATTGTTGATAGTTTCAATTTTCCCCCGAGTCCAAGCAACTTCTATTGCATGTCGTATGGCTCTTTCAACTCTGCTTGGCGTGGTTGAATATTTAGCTGCTATCATGGGATAAAGTTCCTTTGTAATTGCTCCCAATAATTCAACATTCTTTACTACATCTATTATAGAAGTGCGTAAATACTGATAACCTTTAATATGTGCAGGTACACCTACCTCATGTAAAATTTCGGTTATTCTGACTTCCAAGCTGAGCTCCGAGTTAATTTTTTCGTTATAAACGATTTCCTTATTCTTATTTTGCACCTTGGAAGTTTCTAATTCTGATATTTGAAGTAATCTGTCAGCAAAAGATTCAAAATTGAAAGGCTTAACAATATAATAGTCAACACCCATATTAATAGCTCTCTGGGTAACCTTATCATGACCTACGGCAGATAGAACTATTACTTTAGGAAACTTTTTTAATTCTTTTTTATGAAGTCTCTCAAGTACCCCCAACCCATCAAGCTGAGGCATTATTATGTCCAATATAAGAATGTCGGGTTCATGTTTTTCGACAGATTCCAATGTTTTTATTCCATCCTCTGCCATGTCTACTACATCGAAGACTTTTTTGCTGAGCAAGAAGTCTTTTAGAATTAACCTAAATTCTTTATTGTCGTCAGCAATAACAACTTTTACTTTTTTTTGCATAAGTACTCCCCCATTCAAAATATTCTATACTAATATAATACGCAAAAGAATCAAAAAACCCTTTTTTTTTATAAAAAAAAATTTTTGTCTTCTAATTTTGTAATATAAATAGTATATATGTCTATTATATACAGCTTTTCCTAATTTATACTAAAATTTTGTCGATAAATTAAAATATTTGTTTTTAAATTTTTGTTATATTTTACTAATGAATTTTATCAGTCGTATATTTTGTCAATTATCCATTCAATATATATACCATATCCTTTGGTAGGATCATTCATAAAGACATGTGTTACAGCACCGACTATTTTATTGTTTTGTATTACAGGGCTTCCGCTCATACCTTGAATAATACCATTGGTCATTTCCAAAAGTTCCTTATCTGTAATTTTAATAACAAAGCTTTTCTCATCAGGTTTATTTTGATAAAATATTTTAGTTATGTCTACTGAGTATTTTTTTATTTCATTATTTACACATGAAATTATATATGCAGGACCGAGTTTAATTTCTTCCTTTTTTCCGATTTCCATTAAATCGCCGCTGAAATATCCCATACTGTCCTTATTTATTTTCCCGTAAATTCCAAAATCGGTATTATCGGTTACCGTTCCAAGACTTTCTTTATCTTTTAAAATGTAGCCTATAATTTCTCCCGGTTCTCCCTTTTTGCCTAACTTAATATTAGTAATATTTGCTTTTGATATAGTGCCAGATTCAATATCTATCAGTTTACCTGTTTCCGAATCGGAAATACCGTGACCTATTGCACTATAGAATCCTGTTTCAGGATCTACGAATGTAACTGTTCCTATTCCTGCTATATCATCTCTTGCCCAAAATCCGAATTTAATTTCATCGCTGTCGTATCTTTGAACAGGAGTTATAGTCAAATTGTAAATCTCCCCGGCTCTTTCAATTTTAAATGTATAGACTTTAATACCCATAGTTTCGGTATAATTTAATATTTCATCGGTGCTTCTCATATATATAGAGTCTATTTCCAATATTTTATCTCCAATTTCAATTCCGGCAATTTTTGCCGGAGATGTTGATATATTGTCAATATTGATTATATCAGCCAGTCCGACAACCAATACTCCCTCGGTTTTCAGCTCTATTCCGATAGTCTGACCACCGGGTATAATGTACTTTCCTTCCGTATCTATTACTTGGTCGCCTTTTGCAAATTTATATGGATTTGTTTTTAAATTAAAACCAAAAAAAACCGCAGTCATTAATACCGCAATAAAAAAAGTAAAGAATAAAACCCTTCTTAGAAAATTTCTCATTGTGCTCTCCTAATAGTTTTATCCTTAACTTTTCCATTTAAAACTTGTTCTATTCACTTATTTTACTGTTAAATTCTATCAATTCCTTAGCATTATTTATAGATTTTTCAGTTATTTTCATTCCGCTCAACAATCTGGCAATTTCATAAATTTTGTTTTCTTTGTCTAACTTTTTAACTGTACTGAATGTATTATTGTCAACAACTTTTTTTTCAATCAAAAAATGATTTTTTGAAATTGAAGCAATTTGGGGTGAATGCGTGACACAGATAACTTGATTGTTCTTTGCAATATAATTCATTTTAACGCCGGCCATCTGTGCAGTCTTGCCGCTTATTCCCATGTCTATTTCGTCAAACACCATGGTTTGACCAATGTCGCTTTTTATTTTTTTAAAAGCTAACATTATTCTTGACGCTTCTCCTCCGGAAACTATTTTCTGAACGGAATTTAAGTCGCTTCCTACATTAGTGGAAATTAAAAATTCAACATCGTCAACACCGTCTGCAGATATATTTTTTTTATTGATTTTAACTTCAAACTCAATATTTTTCATATTAAGCTCGCTTAATTCGATTAAAATCTGCTTTTCAAGATATTCTGCAGCGGTTTTTCTTTTCTTAGATATAATACCTGCTTTTTCTATCAATAAATTATATATTTCATTTTTTTCTGTAATTAAAGAATTTAATTTTGAATCAGCTTTAAGAAGCAGACTTAATTCTTCATGGGATGCATTTCTGTATTCATTAATTTTTTCTATTGAAAAACCATATTTTCTTTTTAAACGATTAATAAGAGACATCCTGTTTTCAATATTATCCAGTTTTTTTTCGTCGAGGTCCAAATTTTCTGAATAGTCCCTTAAATCATAGCTTAATAGTTTTAATTCCTCTAACTGAATATCCACCCTTGAAAGAAATTCTTCCAGTTTTTCGTCATAGTTTTTAATTTTATTTATAATGCTGTAAACATTGTTTATATTATCGCTGTTAAGAATTTGTATTGCATCATACAAAGATTTTTTAATTTCCTGTATGTTAGAAAGCTTTTTGATATTTTTAAGAAGCTCCTCTTCTTCAAATTCCTTTAACTCTGCACTATCAATTTCATTTATTTCATATTGTAACTGCTCAATTTTTTTATCTTTATTTAATAGTTTTTCTTTTAATGTGCTTATTTCGTTTATAACTCGGTTATATTTGACAAACAGCTCATTATAGGACTGAAGCAAGGGTGACAACTCATTTTGTATAAGACTGTCAAGCATTTTAATATGGTTTTCTTTTTTAAATAAGCTTTCATGACCAAATTGACCGTAAATGTCAATCAATAAACTGCCTATTGCCTTAATGGTGTTAAGAGGATAAGTTCTTCCGTTAACCTTGTTTATACTTTTGCCGTTTTGTAAAAGCTCCCTTGATATTATTAAAAAGTCATCCTTATCAATTTCAATGTTTAAACTCTTTAAGTCTTCATACAGGCTGTCATTATCGCCTATATCAAAAATTCCTTCTATTAATGCAGAATTTTTGCCTTTTCTTATTAGTTCTTTTGAAGCTCTATCCCCCAAAATAAGCTCAATTGCATTTATCAAAACCGATTTTCCGGACCCGGTTTCTCCTGTAAAAACATTGAATCCGGAGTCAAAATCAACAGATACATTTTCGAATACTGCAAAATTGCTTATATTTAAACTAAGCAGCATATCATCACCATTATCTTATATTCTTTTTAAATTCCTGCAATACCTTATCTACCTGTTCAATTTTTCGCACAGCTACAAAGACGTTATCATCTCCTGCCAATGTTCCTACAATTTCTTCAATTCCCATAAAATCAATGGCTGATGCACATATCTGAGCAGCTCCCGGAATTGTTTTAATAATTATCATATTCATTGCATTGTCGATTGAAACAACGGAATTTTCAAATATCTTATTCAATCTGTCCGTTATTCCTTCCTGGCTTTGACTTATGGTAGCATACTTATACTTACCGCTTTTAGACATTACCTTTACAAGTCTAAGCTCCTTTATATCTCTGGAAATTGTAGCTTGTGTAACATCAATACCCATATTTTTCAGGGCTTCAGCTAATTCCTCCTGGGTTTCAATTTCACTTTTTGAAATTAACTCAAGAATTTTTGTTTGTCTGGTATACTTTTTCATTTGACACCTCTTAGTTTTTTTATAGTTTTTCAAAGGCTTTATTTATTAAGTCTTTGAAATTAATTTCATTTGTATTTCCTGTAATTTTTAAGTGGGCAAGATATTCTATGTTTCCTGCCCCTCCTCTTATTGGAGAATAATCCATATTAATTAATTTCAAATTATTTGTTTTACAATAATTATTAATACTATTAAGTACCCCTAAATGTACTTCTCTTTTTTTTACTATACCTTTTTTCCCTATGTTTACCTTACCTGCTTCAAATTGAGGTTTTACCAGTGCGACAATATCTGTATCATTATGACTTAATTCGACAATTTTAGGTATAATATGTTGAAGCGAAATAAAAGAAACATCAACTGTTATAATGTCTATAATATCAGTAATTATAGATGTATCAATATATCTGAAATTTGTGTTTTCTAAATTAACAACTCGAATATCATTCTTTAATGAATCATGAAGCTGACCGCAGCCCACATCTATTGCATATACTTTTTTTGCTCCATGTTTTAACAGATAATCCGTAAATCCTCCGGTTGAAGCACCGATATCTACTGCTGTCTTATTTTCAATATTAATGTTAAATACATGAATTGCTTTTTCAATTTTTAAATAACCCCTACTTATATATACATCTTCTGTAATTTTTATTTTAACATCATCATTTACCATATATGATGGCTTTGTTATTAATTTATCATCCACAAATACAGAATTGTTTAAAATAAGCTCCTTTGCCTTTTCACGGCTGCCAACATACCCTTTATTATGCAAAAATACGTCAAGTCTGTAATTTTTCATTTTTATGCCTTGCCCGGTACATAAATATTCTTCTAAAAAAATAAATATTTGGATATTCAATAAAATTATAGCATATCAATTAACTTATATCAATTAATATTTTTAATAATTATTAAAATTTAAGGATACACCTTTATGGAAGTCAGCCTATAATACAGGTCTTCAAAGGAATGTTCCCTCTTATGTCTAAGGATTTCTTATTCAATATTTTCATCTATAATTTTGATTTTTCTTTGAGTGTCATCCAACTTTTTCATGCAAAAAGAATAAGCCTTCATTCCCTTTTCATAATTTTCCAGAAGCTCGTCAATTGAAATATCATCTTTATTTTCAAATTTCCGGACAATATTTTTTAATTCTTCCAAGGCACTTTCAAAATTATCGTACTCCATATTACACCTCTTTTATATCTCTTGTTTCTGCTTCTATTTTAAAGTCAGCAAATCTTATATGAAGAATATCTTTTAATTCTACCTGTTCTTTATGCTTTATAATATTTCCTGAATTGTCCGATACCAACGCAAATCCCTTTTCAAGCTGTTTCTTGTAATCAAAAGTATTCAATTTTTCTAACATTATTTTAAGATTGAAATAATACTCATTAATTTGTGAGGTAGTTTTATTTTTTATTAAATTTTTATAAGTATCTAACTGATTTTTTGTTTTATAAATATCCTCTAAGGGCAGGCTGCTTCTTAATAAATATTTATTAGATATTAGTTCAGCCTTTTTTAATGATATGGTATTGTTTGTTTCTGATTTCAAGGTAAATACAAGATTATCGAGCTTTTCTTCAATATCTTTGTAGTTTCTAATAATTCTTTCGGCTGCAGCAGTCGGAGTATGACAGTATACATCAGCCACATAGTCGGTCAGTGTTCTGTCTGTTTCGTGTCCTATTCCGGTAACAACCACAATATTGGATTTATAAACTTCCATTGCTACGTCCATATCGTTAAAAACATTTAAATCCTCAAAACTTCCTCCTCCTCTTGAAATGAGAATTACGTCAGTTTCCACACTGTTAAAATATTTTAATCCTTCAATAATACTTTTTTTGGATTTTTCTCCTTGTACCAATGTGTTGTATATAGTTATATCAATATTGGCTTTTACATTTTCAAATGTTTTTAATATATCCTTGATGGCTGCCCCAGTCTTTGAGGTAATTATGCCTATTCTTTGAGGGAATTCGGGAAGCTCTCTTTTGCGGTCAAAGAGTCCCTGCTCTTTTAGTTTTTCTTTTAATAGCTCCAAATCTAAAAGAATTTTACCTAATCCTGCCCTTTCAATATCTCTAACAATAAGCTGGTAGGTACCCTTTGCTTCGTATACGGAAAGCTCTCCTTCCGCTATTATTTTGTCCCCGTTTTTTGAAATTGTGTCGGCAAAAAAAGCAACACAAGATATACAGGATATTTCATCGCATAATGAAAAATAAGTATAGCCTGTCTTACTTATTCTAATGTTTGTAATTTCACCCTCAACCCTCAAATTATTCAGGATTGAATTACTCATTAAGTACTTTTTTATATATTGGTTTAAAACAGAAACTTTAATTGGTTTTAATTTCATTGTGCCACCTGTCAATAATGGGGAGATATGCAAGACCTAATGCATTGTCGGAAGAATTATTTACAGCAGGAAATAATACTTCATATCCTTTAACACTTTTTGTGATATAATTTCTTATATAGCTGTTGGATGCAACTCCTCCCGAAATAATTAAGGTTTTGTGTTGAAGATGTGACAGACTGCTTATTATATGTACTATATATTCGGCAATATAATCAAAAAGTGAAGTAATTATTACTTCCTTTGAATATTTATTTAGCAGATTGCCAAAATAGTTTTCCATTCCTGATAAGTTTATATATGAACCTTTTATCAGTCTTGGTCTTGTAATTTTTTCAAAAGTTTTGTCTTTAATGTATTCCTCCATATATTTTCCGCAAGGAAATATAAAACCCATCATGATTCCAAGCCTGTCTATGAGCTGTCCGAATGTAATATCCTTTGTCCCGCCTACAATTTTAATATCGAAGCCTTTAATGGCTTTATTGCAAGACAAAAATTCCGTGGTACCACCTGATATATGCACTGCAAGGAATTCATCGATATTTTTATAATTGTTTATTATTGAAGCTGCTATATGGTTTTCCTGATGAGAATATTCCAAAAACTCGCAATTTAATGTATCAGAAATAACCTTTCCGAAATTTCTTCCTGCAATAAATACGGGCATATATGAGTTTTCAGCATTTCGAGGTTTTGAACTAACTGATACAATCTTAATATTTGAAAGGTCATATGGAATTTTTTCGTATAGCTCCGGCAAGTTTTTTAAATGCTGAAATACAGCTTCTTGCTGTCTTAGGCCTTTTTGTCCTTTTTTTACTTCGAGTACCTTTCTTTCATCTGCAAGTATTTCATTGCTTTCTTCGTTAATAAGTGCAACGGATGTTGTATAAGAGCTTGTATCAATTCCAAGTATATATCTCATTTTTTTATGCACCTTACTACAGTACCTAAGATTCCGTTAATGAATTTATGGGAGTCTTCTTTTGAAAATTTTTTGCTTATTTCCACTGCTTCGTTAATTGATACACTTTCAGGTATTGTTTCATTATATAATATTTCAGAAAGAGCTATACGTAAGACTGCAAGGTCTACCTTTGCAATACGGGAGAGCTTCCAGTCCTTGGAATTATCGGTAATATGTTTGTCTATTTCTTCCATATTGTCAATCATATCGGATATTGTTTTATTTAAATAATCAATATCCATGTTTTCAAGCTCAAAATGCTCTAAATATTCTGTAATATTATTTTTGTTAAAATCTTTGTTTACGTCCATACTGTATGCAATTTTTACAGCTTCTTCTCTAGTTTCTTTACGTTTCATGTTTACTCCTGATACTATAAAAGTTTTACTGCCGCAGAAGGTATACTCTTCCTTATGCACCATTAGGGGGACAATCCATATGGTGTGTCCCCCATCCTCTACTCTATTGCTATGTTGGCAGCATCCTTTTCTTTTTCTTGTACTTTCTCCTGTATTTTTTCCTGAACGATATTAAGTACGTGGACGTTTACAGCTGCCACCTTTAAGTCTGTCATAGTTTCAATTTCTTTCTTTATTGCTAATTGAACTTCTCTTGCTACCTCATTTATTTTATAGCCATATTCAACATTGATAAAAATGTCCACTACTACTGTATCTTCATTAACATCGACTTTTATACCTTTTGAATAATTATTTTTTGAAAATAAATTGGTGATTCCGTCTGTTACACCTGTACGAGTAGTATTGACGCCTTTAACTTGACTCGCTGCTATACCTGCAATAATTATTACAACATCATCGGATATTTTTACCTGACCGAATTCAAATTTTTCATTGTCCATTGTAGCACCTCCTAAAATAATTATAGCAGAAGTTGAAAATATTTACAAATCAATATTATCAAATTTCACGATTTTTATTTGAGAAGGTGTATAATTAGTTTCTGAAACGACTACATCTAAAATAACTGTGGCATCTGCCTTTTCAATCGTGTCATTTGTTACAATTTTAACCATGCTTTCATCTACAATGGCAACTGATTCGTTATACCCTTTTGATTGAAGCATAAGCTCAATTCCCTGTTCTGCTTCAATAAATGAATTCTTTTTCAATAAAAGCTGCTCAAATTGCTCCTTAGTTTCGTCAGATATCAATGATGAGCTCAAACTTTCTTCAAGATAATCCAATACATCCATGTTGCTTTTTTCCTTGTTTAATTTAAAGTTAGCAAAGCTGGCATTTAAAACACCCAGGACACCTTCCGAGGAAGCTTCCTCAGCAGACGATAAATCTGTTATATCCCCCAAAATTTCATAATCTGTTTCCTCCGGCAGCACTTCTGCAAAATCAACTTCATTAACTCCGCCCTCAATTATTTCTGCAATGTCACCTTCCAAATCTGCCGGCTCCATCTGGCCTGTTTCAAGATCATCAAATGCATTATCCGGCGTCAAACTCATATTTATATACCCAATAATAAATATTATTGCCAGAGATGCTAAAAATACTAATGTTTCTTTTCTCATTATCATAAGACCCCCTTAGTTTATAACTATTATTTCAATATCATTTAATTTGATATCCAATAAAGTTTTTACAGAATTGATTAGAATACTGTAAATATCTTTATTTCCGCTGTAATTTACTACCACAAGCACACCGGATATTTCAGGATATTGATAATACCGCTCAACTACTGAATTATCCCTGCCTAATATTACTTTATTTTGTTTTGTCTCTCTGTTCACCTCTCTTTTAGTACCGTCACTCATAGATTCAATATTTGTTTCATTGCTGATATTTTCATCATAAACAGGTTCCAGTATCGGAGTTTGTTTTGTGTAAATCATTACATCAACACTGTTAATATCATCAATTTTACTAAGTATTTCCTCCATTCTTTTTTCTAATGCATATACATAGCTTTCTGTTTTCACTTCACTATCTTGATAACTTACAGGCTCCCCTGAAACTTTTGAAAAATCAAGTTTTAATATTAAGGATATTATCACCAGCAATATGAAAACATTAACTGCATAGCTTAATTTTTTGTTTTCTTTTAGCATTTTAAAAAATTCATTCATAAGCCCCTCCGTTTATTTCTATCTTATCTGAGCTAAGTTGAAAAATTTCAGCTATGTTTGATTTCAATCTATCGAGCTCATCTTTTCCAATCATCTTTCTTAGGTTGACTATGGCTGATATTTGCATGTCCTCTTGAAATCTTAAGATAATATTTGAAACAACTTCTCCTTGGAAATTCTCTTTATTAATTGATTCAATAATTTCGGGAGAAATGCTTTTTACGTTTACCTCTCTTTGAAAGGCAGGAACTTCGGTTGTTACCGGCAATTTTACATTCATGCTCCCATTAAGAAATATATTATCCAGAATGAAAATAATGATTAAAAGTTTAATAGATATTCTGCAAAATTTCTGTGTTTTTCCCTCCGGGAAAATTATCATTATTAAATTAAAAATAAGTATTAATATCAAGGTGTTAACAATCGTTGTTTTCATAGTTATCCTAATATGTTGTTCATATAATTTATTATTATAGAGTAATAAACAGTGACAATTACTAAGGGAGTAATAAGGCATATAAGGTAAATATAGAATATATCCGCCATTTCATAAATCAGATTGGATATATTTTCATTAAAAGGTTCAGTCACTACCCCTAATACTTTGTATATAATAAGTGCTATACTAATCTTTATTATTGAGCCGCCAAATGATGACAGAATAAAAACTATTACTACAATTCCAAGTACATCTTTTATCATCAATAAGCTTTTTAAAAAAACACCGAAGAAAGATGTTACTGCATTTCCCACAACAGGCAATGAAGCCGGAGACATTGCCTTTAATGAACTTATAAAAATATTATCTGTTTTATATAATATATATCCTTGTACAGAAAAATTTATGACTACAATAATCATAAATCCGGTTAAAATTAAAAGGGTTCCTTTTTTTAACGCCTTGTACAAAAGCTTGGCATTAATAAGCTCATTCATGTTGTTGGTTAATATAACAGCTATCATTATTACTGTCATAATATCGATGAAGCTGTAAATAAACTGAGTTGTAATCCCTATTGTATAGTTAAGGGAAGTTTGAAAGAACTGCAGCAAACTCAACTTACCGAATGTGAGCATTGCTGCCATGAATATTGCATTGATTTCTTCCGTAATAGTTTTAAAATCATTAAAATCACTTTTAAGTATACTTTTAATACTAAGTACATCCTTAAGAATAATAGTAAAGATAATAATTACAGAAAATAATACAACTATGTCCGAAACACTTTTTCCGGTATCTTCATCGGTAAAATAGTTTATTATGGTTAGAGCTATGCAGATAATAAACACATTGATACCGGTTTTCAAAATATCTTTGAAAAAACTTTGTTCTTTTTCTAACTCATAGTACAAATAATCCTTCAAGCTCACATCTAAGTTTCCTGTAAAAGCGTTTCTTATCAAGTCTCGTATACGTATGTTATTTTCTCTGAAATACGCATTTTTTTCGTTTATATAATCTTCAATACCCTTAGTAGGAATTTCATCCATTGCTTCGTCCATGGTTGAGGCTTTGCTCGTAAAGGTAAATAATACGGTAAACACAATTATAAATAAGGTTATTTTTTTCATTTTATCACCCGTTAACTAAGATCAAAATTTGATCTAAAAATATTTTTATAACATCGATGGAATAGATGAGTATTATAAGCTTTCCGGCAATTTCAACCTTTTTCCCCACAGATTCATAATCTAAATCCTTGCATAAAAGTGATATGAAGTCACAAATGTAAGCTATACCGACAATTTTTAATATGGTACCGAAATATTCAGTCTTTATATCATATTTTACAAATAAATCTACAATTTCTTCCAAATAAACTCTAAGCTCTTTAAAAAGCAGGAAAATTACAACAATACCGAAAATAACTGTTATGTAGACTTTGAATTCGGAGTTGAATTTGGATAAGGTTATTCCCATAATTAATGTAATTACAGCTATAAGAATTATTTTCATCAAAAGCATGATATCCCTCATCAATATAAGTTAAATACAGATTTTACCTCCGTAAACAGTTCATTCATCATTCCCACAATCAAAGCCATTACAACAATAACTCCCGCTAAGGTAACAAACATGGCTTGTTCATCTCTTCCCGTCTTTGTTAAAATCTGATTAAATACCGCAACTACAATTCCTATTGCTCCTATTTTAAAAATTAAATCTATATCCATATTCCCTCCTAAGACATTATGATAGCTGCCAGACAACCAGCAAGAAATGAAATTCTGTTGTTTAATGTTTTTTTCTCATTGTGCTTAATAGAAAATTCTTTCATAGCCCTTTCCATTTCTTCAATGGTAAATTTAAGCTTTCTGTCCAATACATCCGAATATGTATAACCATAGTAATCAATTATTTCCGTAAAATATGCATTAAAGGTCTCCGGAGTTGACATAATTTTATTTATGTTAACCAAAAGCTCTTTTGAGCTTTTTTTGTTTTTCAAAATATTTATCATAGACTTTATTATCACTTCTGTTTCTATGCTTTTAAAATTATATTTTAAGCATACCTCTTCTATAGACATTTTCATATCACACGAATATACCCTGAGATATTCCGTGAAATTAATTAATTCCTTCATTTTTTTTATTTTTTCATCACCATCATGGTTTATTGAGCTGAATATATACTTAACGGTAACTACTGTGCCTGCAAATAGTGCAATCCTAATCCAAATCATTGTAAATCACCCTGTTCTTTTGAAAATCAAATACTTCATTTACTTTTAAGGGTCGTTTGTCTAAAACGAATGCTCTTTCAAAGAAATTGTTATCTATTATATTTTTTAGGTATAAATTTCTTTTCACATCATCCAAACTAAACCCGTGTGCAGTTGCCACAACTTTTATTCCGCTTTTCAGTGCATATTGTATAATTTCAAAATCCTCTAGAGAGCCTAATTCATCAGAAACTATTACCTTGGGAGAAAGTGCCCTTATACTCATGAAAAATCCGTCACTTTTTTTGCAGTAGGACAAAACATCTGTCCTTCTGCCTGTATTCATTTGTGGAATACCGTTATAAACGGCGCTTATTTCTCCTCTTTCATCGATTAAAGTTACGTCACAACCTTCAAAATACGGGTTTTTAAAGCCGTCGCTTAAATTTCTTGCTACGTCTCTTATTAATGTTGTCTTCCCTGAAAGCGGCGGTCCTATAATCAATGTATTGTAAATATTTTTATCCGGAGTTATGAAATGCTTTAATGCTTTTTCGGAGCATCCCGGAAATTCTTTTGCAATCCTGATGTTAAGAGAAGTAATGTTTTTAAATCCCTTAAGCCCATTTTTGTCATAGATGCAGTCTCCGCTTATACCAACCCTATGTCCCCCTTCTGTGGTTATGTAGCCCTTGTTTATTTCGTTTTCAAATGCATGTATTGAATTTTTGGTTAAGTTTCCCAAAATATCATCGATATCTTTTTTAGTAATAACAATACTTTCATCTAAAAAAAACTCTCTGTTTAGAGTTTTAATAAGTATCGGACTGTTAATTCTAAGCCTGATTTCAATGATTTCATCCAAAATACCGCAATCTCTAATAATAATATCTTTTATTCTTGTTTCTAAATGGTTCAATAAATTTAACATGTTCTCTCCTACCTTGTCCTCTTAATCTATAATATTATTAATTTAAAAATTTATGACTTATTTTGTTTCTTCTGCTGACATTCCTTTAAAACTGATTTTTAGATTTATCGCTTCGTTCAGAATCACCACATGTTTACCATAACACGTTAAATGAATCACTTTGTCATCCTTAGCGAAAGAGGATGTTTTTATAAGATTCGCCAAAAAAATATCAAATTTTTTTAAAAAAGAGGTTTACAAATATATAATTAATGGTATAATAGTCATGTAAATATCTTCAGGGCAGGGTGAAATTCCCGACCGGCGGTAAAGTCCGCGAGCCGAAAGGTTGAATTGGTGAGATTCCAATACCGACAGTAAAGTCTGGATGGTAGAAGAGATTACTTGCATCTTGTAAGCAAATTCTTTAAAATGCCTCTGAAGATTTCAGAGGATTTTTATTTGCCTCTGACAATCTTAAAATCGTGCTGAGCACAAGGAGGAAAATATGAAAAGTGACGTAACAATGAATCAAAGAATTAACACAAAAACTATTACAAAGGTAGGAATATTAGGAGCCGTAGCGACAGTATTAATGCTTTTAGAGTTTCCGCTATGGTTCGCACCAAGCTTTTATGAATTAGACTTCAGTGAAGTACCGGTATTATTAGGAGCATTTGCCTTAGGTCCGGCAGCAGGCGCCATGATAGAATTGGTTAAGATTTTAATTAACTTTGTTTTAAACGGAACAGATACCGGTGGAGTAGGAGAATTCGCTAACTTTATAATAGGATGCGCATTCATTGTACCTGCAGGCTTCATTTATAAAAGAAATAAAAGTTTTAAAACCGCTATTTTGGGATTAGTTGTCGGAACATTGACCTTAGCATTAGCAGGAGCATTTTTGAATTATTATCTGTTGCTTCCGCTATATGCAAAAATCTACGGCTATCCAATCCAGGCATTTATAGATATGGGTAATGCTTTAAATCCGGCAATAACAGATTTAAAAACATTTGTACTGTATGCCGTAGTACCCTTTAACCTACTAAAAGGCACAATAGTTTCGGCTATGGTAATATTGATTTATAAGAAGCTTTCTCCAATACTGCACAGATAATTGAAGATCGATGCAGGAAAATGTCGTAATTAATCAATTGCCACAGACGCATATAAAATGCGTCTTTTTTTGTATTTCTCTAATAAAAGCTGATTATTTTTTGACCGCAGAGCGCGCAATATATGCTTTAATTGCGCTTGACTCTAATACTCTTTTAGATTATAATTATTATACGGTGCAATAGTTACCTTTGGAGGTAGAAATTTGAAGCTGCACATCTATTCTTTAATAATGTTTCTTAATTCATATTTGACCGGTCTGTTAACCCCGGTACTTAGTCTGGCTTTAATTGATAAAGGCGCCTCCTTGAGTAACTTATCAATTATATTAGGATTATATGCCTTGTCGGTTATTTTGCTTGAACTGCCTTCCGGAATAATGGCAGATGTCTTCGGTAGAAAAAAAACCTTTGTATTATCCCTTGTATTATTTACTTTAAGTTTTTCATTATTATTGATTAGCAAAGTCTTTATAGTATTATGTATTGTGATGATTCTTTACGGTTTAGGACGAGCTCTCGGCTCAGGATCTTTTGATGCGCTATTCATTGACTACTATATAGATAATTTCGGTAAGGACAAATTACATAACATTACAACAAGGCTTTCAGTCTTAGATGCATTGGGACTTTCAGCGGGTGCTTTATCCGGAGGATTCTTCCCGGATATTTCTAATAATCTTCTTCCTTCCATAGGAACTTATGATTTAAATATTATTGTTAGAATTGTTTTAACAATTGCTGTCATAATTATATCTGTTCTTTTTATTTCGGAAAAAAACCATCATGATAAAAAAGAACATAAATCCATTAAACAACATGTAAAAAACAGTTCTGATTTTGTTCGCAAAAACACCACCATACTTTTTATATTCATTTCTGTTTTTTCAACAGGTATCTTTCTAAGCGCATTAGAAACCTATTGGCAGCCTCACTTTATAACACTTTTACCCGATGAAGGCTCCTCGGGTCTCTTAGGATTGATGGCATTTTTATATTTGGGCGCAGCTTTGGTAGGAAGTATTCTTTCAAACAAAATTATGAGCAAATATAAATTTAACATAAGAAAGATGTATCTAATAATGAGAAGCTTACTTGCTCTATTTTTGATACTAACCGCATTACAAACAAATATTCCCTTGTTTATTGCCTATTATGCCTCAATTTATTTAATGTTCGGCATGGCTAATATTCCGGAAGATGTAATACTTAATTCTGAAACTCCCAACCAAATAAGGGCTTCCGTGCTGTCGGTAAAATCATTTACAATACAAATCGGAGGCTTATCCGGCTCATTAATGTACAGTATTTTAATAAGATTTATATCAATACCCGCAATTTGGGTAATTGCAGCTTCCATAATTTTATTAACAATTGCATTAATTGCAAAAAAATTTATTGCAGCCGAAAAAGCCCGCAATAAAATCTAAATATACAGCCTGAATCTATATATAAGAGAATGGGACACACCTTGCGGCTGCCCACTGCAGATAATACCGAAGTTATGTCCCTTATTTTATTATCTTCTTCTTCTGATGCATGGGTCAAATCTTCCCCTAGCTCCTAAGACATCACGTCTCTCGCTGCATCTTCCGAAACCAACACCAAGTAAAAACCATGGCACTACTCTACAAAACATATCATCATCCCTTTTTATATTGCCTGTACTTATTTTATTCAATGAAGATGATATTGTTACAAATTATAACAAAAAAACCTTCGTCTTAGCAAAGGCTAATGATTTTATTTTCTATTATATATGTAGTGAGTAAATATATAAGCCGAGTTCTGTATTAAACAATCATCTATCTAGGCTTGCCGTTGCCGGCAAACTCAAGCGACCTACCATTTGGACCGTGACGAGCAGCCACTCCAAGGTCCTCTTTTGGTCTTGCTCCGGGTGGGGTTTACATGGCCAATCAGTCGCCTGATTGCCGGTGAGCTCTTACCTCACCTTTCCATCCTTACCCCGCACTCAATCTGTAAAAGACTCTATACTAAATTAATTTATAGTTTACATATCTTAAATAATAAACTGAATCTCTTACAGATTGAGTGCGGGGCGGTTTCTTTCTGTTGCACTATCCTTAAGGTCACCCTCACCGGGGGTTACCCGGCACCCTGCTCTATGGAGCTCGGACTTTCCTCATGCTATGCATGCGATTGTATAATTTACTCTTTGTTATTTTATAATATTTATAATTTTATGTCAAATGCAGATTTATCCAAGAATTTTATTTTTTGATATTTTCGCATATTTTCATCCATAATTCATAAGATGCGTCGCTTGGCATTTTCCAATCTCCTCTGGGCGACAATGATACGGAGCCTACCTTAACCCCATCAGGCATGCAGGAGCGCTTAAATTGCTGAGTAAAAAATCTTTTATAGAAATTTTTTAATGTTTCAAGGATAACTTGTTCGTCGTATTCTTCTTTAAAAGCTATTTTTGCCAAATAGTACATTTTTTCCGGTCCGTAACCGTTTTTCATCATATTGTACAGGAAAAAGTCGTTCAGCTCATATGAGCCTACCGAGTTTTCCGTAAGCTGACGAATATTTCCTTCCTTGTCCGGTGGAAGCAGTTCAGGGCTTACGGGAGTGTTGCATATATCAAGAAGTGTTTTTTGCATTTCTCCTGATGTTTTAGAATCCGCATACCACTTAACCATATATTTTATCAAGGTCTTGGGAACTCCTGAATTAACGCTGTACATTGACATATGGTCCCCGTTGTATGTGCACCATCCTAAGGCAAGCTCGGATAAATCACCTGTTCCTACCACGAGTCCTCCTTCTTGATTGGCAATATCCATTAAAATTTGTGTTCTTTCCCTTGCTTGTGAATTTTCATAAGTAACATCATGATTGTTTATATCATGTCCTATATCTTTATAATGTTGCATGCATGCATCCTTTATGGATATTTCTCGTAAGGTTACTCCTAATTCATCAATCAGTATATGGGCATTTTTGTAAGTTCTCTCTGATGTTCCAAATCCCGGCATAATAACAGTAATTATATTTGTAAGCGGTAATTTTAATTTCTTAATTGCTTCAACCGCCACAATCAATGCTAATGTGCTGTCTAGACCTCCTGATATCCCCAGAATGGCTTTTTTTGAACCAATCTTTTTCATGCGCTGAGAAAGACCTGCAGCCTGAATTTTTAGGATATTAGAAAAACTTTTATCTCTGTCTTCGGGTCTTGCAGGTATAAAAGGTCTGGGCTCAACAAACCTTTCAAGCTTCAAATTTTCACTGTAGCCTAAATTAAAATTGACATATTTGTAATTTTTTCTTTCTATATTTGAATTATAAACATTTAAGCTTCTTTTTTCATTATTTATTTTTTCTATATCAATATCTGAATATATGAAACCGTCGCATAAATTATCTTCCTTTAATATTTTGCCGTCTTCCGCAATTATGCAGTGTCCGGAAAATACTACATCAGTTGTGCTTTCTTCTTCGCCGGAAGAAGTATAAACATATGATGTTATGCATTTGGAAGATTGCATCTTTACCAAATCTCTTCGGTAATCTGCCTTACCTGATGTTTCGCTGCTCGCGGACAAATTAAGTATTAAGTTGGCACCCTGCAAAGCATGATATGAGCTTGGAGGAATAGTTGCCCATAAATCTTCACATATATCCACTCCAACACATAGCGAAGATATATCATCCTTAAACAAAAGGTTTTCGCTAAAAATTACTTCCTGCTCGCAAAGTGTAACTATGTCTGATAACCTGTAAGATGCAGGAACAAACCATCTCATTTCATAAAACTCTTTGTAATTAGGTATATATGTTTTAGGAACAACACCAAGTATTTTTCCTTCCTTAAATATTACGGCGCAATTAAACAGCTTGGTGTCGGCTTTTACGGGCATTCCCACAGCTATAAGCATATTCAAATACTTTGTTTCTTCCAATAAAAGGCTTAATGCTTCTTCGCATTTATTTATCAATGTATTCTGGCTAAACAAATCTTGACAAGTGTATCCCGTTAAACAAAGTTCAGGAAATACCAAGACTCTGACTTTTTCTTTTTCCGCTTTTAATATTATTTCCTTAATTTTAATTGCATTATAATTTGGGTCTGCAACTCTTATGGATGGTACTGCCGAAGCGACTCTTATATATTCAAAATTCTTATCCATATCCACCTCTAAATTATTTTTTCAGCTGTTATATTTTTCTTAAAATTAATTATTTCCAATCCTGTTTTTTCTAATACTTCCATTAGTGTTTCCATTGAGTATATTTCCGTGTTGTAATGACCTGCATCAATAATGCATAAATTATTTTTTACAGCTTCCTGTGCCTGGTGATATTTTATATCTCCGGTTATGTAAAGATCAGCTTTTTGCCTTATAGCATCCTCAATGAATTCACCGCCGCTGCCGCCGCAAAATGCAACCCTTCTAACTGTTTTTTCTCCATTGCAATACAATTTGACATATTCAGCTCCAAGAGCTTCTTTTACTAATTTGGTATACTCAATTATATTAACGGGAGCTACATCTCCTATTGCTCCATATCCGCTGTTATCAATATTTATTGGATGAAGAACCTGATAATTTAATATATTCAGTCTTTTTGCCAAGCTATATGTAACTCCCTTATCAGCCATGTCATAACTTGTGTGCATGCTGTAAACATTTATATTTTCTTTAATTAACATTTTAATAATTTCACCGTCGTATGTATCAAAATCAATTTTTCTGATACTGCCGAAAAAAAACGGATGGTGAGTAATTATTAAATCAACCTTATGTTGAACAGCGTATTCAATTGCTTCCTTATTGATGTCCAAGGTTAACATAATTTTATTTATGTTAACTTCCATGGAGCCCAGCTGTAATCCGCTGTTGTCCCAGGATTCATGCTCCTTCAACTTTACTTCTTCATTTAATAAATTAATAATATTATTTAAATTCATCTTATTAATTCCCTAATTTTCTTGTTTTTTCTTTTTAATTCCTCTATTTTTTCATTATATGCCACATTATCTGCTTTTTCAAGACTGCTGATTATTTTTTTGTTTGTATCAATTACCTTATTTATGTATTCTATCATTACGGTATCTCTTTTATCTGTTAATACTTTACTTATTTCATAATATATATCGTCCATATATTTGGTAAAGCCTTTTTTTGTCTTTATTACAAAATAAAAATGATTGTATTCCTTTACTATATTTTCATCGATTATTTCAAAACCGTTATTACAAAGGTATCTTCTTAAATTATCAACCTTAGTCATAGGCTGTAAAATAAGCTGTTTTGCACTCTCTGCTATATGTTTTGATCTTTCGATTATTTCTGAAATTAAATCGCCACCCATTCCTGCAACAATAATTGTATCTGCTTCCCCTTCATTTAAAACAGTAAGCCCGTCTCCAAGCCTAAAGTCACATTTATCACTGAGTTTTACTTCGGATAAATGCTCCCTTGCTCTGTATAAAGGTCCTTTGTTTAAATCAGTCGCTATAATTTTATTGCATATTCCTTTTTTTAAAAGCATCTCTGCCACATATCCATGGTCAGTACCTATATCTGCTGCTGTGTTGCATTTATCGACCATTGATACAATACATTCTAATCTGTTCATACTGACCCCCTTAAATGAATAAATGGAATGTAAATGTTGCATTCCATCTATATATTAATATAGTTATCATTCAGAGTGTTACACGCAGTCTCCCTACACAATTTTGTTTGCTACTTTCGTCGCACAAAATTGGTGCTCGTTGCGAATGACCTACCACTATTTTTCAGAAAACCTAATTTGGGGACATTCCTCTAACTACAAAGACTATCCCTATAGTATAGGTGTGTCCCCATACATTGAACAAATAGGGTTAGGGCATCTTTANNGCTTCTATTTGACGTATTCTTTCTCTTGTTACATCAAACTCTTTACCGACCTCTTCAAGTGTTCTTGCTCTTCCGTCATCCAAACCGAAACGAAGCCTCAGTACCTTTTGCTCTCTGTCTGTTAAAGTATGCAACACATTTGACAGTTGCTCTCTTAAAAGGGTGAATGTTGCAACATCTGAAGGTGCCTGAACTTCATCATCTGGAATGAAATCTCCAAGGTGACTGTCTTCTTCTTCACCGATGGGTGTTTCCAAAGATACGGGCTCCTGGGCAATTTTAAGTATTTCTCTAACTTTTTCAGGCTCCATTTCCATTTCCAATGCTATTTCTTCCGGTGTAGGGTCTCTTCCCAATTCCTGCAATAGCTGTCTTTTAATTCTGATTAACTTATTGATTGTTTCAACCATGTGCACAGGTATTCTTATTGTTCTTGCCTGGTCTGCTATTGCCCTCGTAATAGCCTGACGTATCCACCATGTTGCATATGTACTGAATTTAAAGCCTTTTGTATAATCGAATTTTTCCACTGCTTTTATAAGCCCAAGATTTCCTTCTTGAATTAAATCAAGAAAAAGCATTCCTCTTCCTACATATCTTTTTGCAATGCTTACTACTAGTCTTAAATTGGCTTCAGCCAACTGCTTCTTAGCTTCTTCATCACCGGCTTCCATTCTTTTGGCCAGCTCTACTTCTTCTTGTGCACTCAATAAAGAAACCTTCCCGATTTCTTTCAGATACATTCTTACAGGGTCATCTATATTTACACCTTTAAGGATATCATCATCTGATTGGCTTACAAAAAAATCCGCGTCTTCTTTTGAATCTATTTCATCTTCTTCATCGACCTTTTCAGGTATCATATCGTCTTGGAAACCTAATATTTCAAGGTCGTTGTCTTCTGCTTGCTTATAAAAATCATCTATGAATTCAGGATTAATATCTAGCTTTTCAAATGACCTCAATACTTCTTTATATGTTATAAAACCGTTTCTTTTGCCTTTTTCAATTAATTTATTTTTTATGGAGTCTATTTTTTGTAACATTTCTTCGTTTTTTGCATATTCTTCTTCTGAAATTACTGATATATTTTTATTTTCACTCATTGTCAGTTGACCTCCTCCTTAGTTGATTTAATCTTTTTAGCGAGGCAATAAATTTCATTCATAATTTCCTTACGGTTTAATGAATTATCAGATTGTTTTAAAATGTTATTCAATATGCTTCTCTTTTCCTTATAATATTTTATTTTAAGTCTTTTCATACAATCTTGGAACAAAGCCTCTAAATTGTCATAATCAACATTGTCAAACTGCAAATTTACATTCATGTCGTCCTTTATAATTTTATTTAAGCTCTTACTGTCAATACTATTATCGTTAATTCTGCATTCATAAAGCTCTTTTAATATATTATAGTATTTTAAGTCCTTAAAGGTATCTTCATTCACTATCTCACTTAGCTTGAGTGCAAAATCATTGTCTAATAGTATCAGTTTAATCAGCTCTTCTTCGTGGCATGTAGTAATTTTTGCAACCTGCGGTTTTACCGCCGGTATTGCAGTCTTATCCAAAGTCTTTTGTTTAGTACTTCTCTTATTGAATTCTTTAATTATGGACTCTTTTGAAACACCTACTTTTCTTGATAATTTATCAAAAATCAATTCTCTTTCTATTTCGCTGTTTACATTTACTATATTGTCAAAAAGATTGTTTATATATTCAACTTTGTTAGAATTTTCAAGTATTTCTTTAAAATGAAATTCTAAAAAGCTATAATAATCTAATGAATTTTCAATTAATTTGTCGAAACCGGGCTTTCCATATTTACTCAGATATTCGTCCGGGTCCTTGGCATCCTTCATTATAACTATTTTTGCATTCAAGTTATTTCTTTTTAGCATATTAATTGCTTTTAAAGATGCTTTCTGCCCTGCTTCATCCGAATCAAATGCTATATAGAAATCTCTAGAGTATCTTTTTAACAGTTTTGCTTGGTTTTCGGTAAAAGATGTGCCTAAGGCTGCAACTGCTGTTTTATAACCATGGGCATGCATCTTGATTACATCCATATATCCTTCAACCAAAATAAAGCTGTTATTTCTTATATTTTCTTTTGCTATATGAATTCCGTATAAATTATATCCCTTATTAAAAATAAGGCTTTCAGGAGAATTAAGATATTTCGGCATAGAGTCATCTATTACTCTTCCCCCAAAACCTATAATTCTTTTTTTAATATCAAATATAGGGAAAATTATTCTGTTTCTAAATCTATCAAAATATGTATTTTTTTTATCGTTCCAAATAATTAATCCGGTCTTTAAAATATCTTCTTCATTATAACCTTCATTTTTTAGATAATTTAACAAATTATCCCATTCGTCAATAGCATATCCAATTCCAAACGATTTTATTACATCTGATTTAATATTTCTGGAAAATAAATATTTAATTGCATTAGGACTCTTCCTTAAATTCTTGTAAAAATAAGCAGCAGCATCTCTGTTAATTTTGTATAGCATATCTGCTGTTTGTTTATTATTGTTAATTCTTGATGAGTTAATTTCTTCCAAGATAATACCTGCTCTGTTTGCTAAATATTCAGCTGCTTCAACAAATGTATAATTTTTATATTTTGTCAGAAAACTTATACTATCTCCGCTTTCACCGCAGCCAAAGCAATGGAAAATTTGCTTATCCGGAGAAACTATAAATGAAGGTGTTTTTTCTTTATGAAAAGGACAGGTTGTGCTGTAATTTGCACCTGCTTTTTTTAAAGGTAAATATTCTTCTATTATATCTACAATATTATTTTGTTCCAAGATTCTTTGTATAACGTCAGAATCCAACCTATAGGGCATAATATCACCATTATCCTTACATTGAAAATAAAGTATAACATAGGAAAATAAGCTTGTCAATATTTTTTTTGACAAGCCCTAAAATTTTCTGATTCTTGTAATATAGTATTTTCTGCTTCTTTTTTTATTTTTTATATCCAGGGTTTAGGTATATACAGTTCTTCAAAAACCTTCATTGCATATCTGTCTGTCATACCCGCTATATAATCTTTTATAATTTCTCCCTTGCTGAAGTTATTATTATTATAAATATTAATATAGAATTCAGGAAGTTGTTCAAAATTATTAGTGTAATATTCAAATATTTTTTCAACGATGAACATTGTTTTATCTTCTTCGCTTTTGGCAACTTTATTATAATATACATTTTCAAACAGAAAATTACGAAGCTCATCCGTCAGCTCGGCAACTTCATCGCTCATTACAATTTTATTTTTGTTTTCCGAGTTTTGAATTATGTCCATTATCATTGTGTTAATTCTTTGACCGTGACTTGAGCCTAAATTCTT